>JAAZKQ010000274.1 GCA_012799755.1 Lentisphaerota bacterium
CCACGGCGACAGGCACTTCCACAGGGGGCATCACCGGCCCGACCACGGCGACAGGCACTTCCACAGGGGGCATCATCGCCCAGACCATGGTCGCGTCAGCCGCGTCAGCGTCCGGCACCGCCACTAAGCAGCAGCACCCAACACCCAAGGAGCCCGGCTGATATCTACTTCAGCCGGGCTTGCGTGCTTTTGCCGCAAAAAAGTACAGTGGTTTTTGCGAGGGGGGAGGAAAGGGGTCAATAGCCGCAGACCTGCGCGCCAGAGGCGCAGGGATAGTCGGATAGCCGCAAAGCGGCGGCCCGAGCGAAGCGAAGGGTATCTTCCTCCCCCTCGCGCTCTCCCGACTATCCCTTTTTGGCTCAGCGCTCTCCGCTTATTGCTCTGTGCCAGTCGCAGGGCGCTATTTGTGTTTGGCCAGCCAGGCTTGCAGTTGTCGGATACTCTCGTCAAGCTCGGGACTCGGGGCGAGTTTTCTGGCCTCTTGCAGCTGCTGCAGGGCCTCGGCCCAGTCTTCCCGAGCCATGGCGACGCGCGCCAGCGCCATACGGGCCTCGCGGGCAAAGTCCGTCAGTTGTCGTGCGCGTTCGAAGCAATCTTCGGCTTCCACCAGCTGGCCGTCATCCAGAGCCAGTCGTCCCAGGGCGATCAGCGCCGCGCCATCAAGGGGATTTTCCGCCAATACGCGGCGCAGGCAGGCGCCGGCAGCAGCATTGTCACCGGCCAATATTGCCAGTCGAGACTGCAAACGACCGTAGGCGCCGCGCTCCTCAGGCGTCAAGGACGCATCATCGCCAAGCAGCGCCAGGACCCGCCGCGCCTCCTCCTCAGCACCGCCGGTCAGGAGCGCCTGCGCTCCCCGCAACAAAAGCCCTCGCGGCACCTCAGTGTCTACACCGGCCCGACTCTCCAGTTGCTGTGCAGCCAGACGATAGAGTTTTTCGGATAAAAAGAGCTCGAAGAGCATCTCCTGCATATTGTCCGTCGCCACGGCGAAACGCCGTGCCACGTCCAGCACGGCCATTGCTTCGCGATTACGTCCGGCTTGCAGCTCCGCGTTGGCGATGACGCCCCACAGCCAGGCTTCGGTCGGCGCCGCCAGCACCTCGCGGCGAGCCAGCAGGGCCGCATCAGCCAGCCGTCCCTGCTCTGCCAGTGCCTGGATGAGCATCAGTCGGCAAGGACGGTCTTCAGGCCACCAGAGGAGCGCCTGTCGGCTCGCCGCCTCGGCAGCCAGGGCATGGCCGAGCTCCAGCTCGCAACGCGCCAGCAATGACCACAACTCACCCGTGTCCAAGCCATGTGTCGCCGCCAGCAACACGCGCAGCTCCTGTGCCGCCAGCGCGGGCTCGCCCTGCATCATCAGCAACTTCACCACATTCAGACGGGCGCGATGAAAATCCGGCGCGCGCTGGCAAGCGTCACGAAAAGCCGCCAAGGCGGCTTCGCGCTCCTCCGCACGCAGGAGAAAAACCCCGCGCGCAAAAGGCAGCGCCGCGCTGCTTTCAGCCGTCGTCTCCTCTAGCAGCAAGTTTGCGGCCGCCGCCGGCGCCATGCCTTCAGCTTGCTGCAACAAGGCTGCTTCGGCCTCGTTCAGGCTGGGCTCTGCGGCCAACGCCGACACTCCCCAAAAACTGAACAGCAGCACACAAGCAAGGTTTGGCCGGCGTCGTCTGCCGGCCCTGCACACAAACAATAACAACCACCACGGCATCTTCATGTCATGCACTTTCAGAAAAATCCCATTACACGACGGGACACAATTACACAAAAGGCCGGCACCAGGTCATCGCAAGCAATAAACAAATGGAATGCATCTTGCCGATGAAACGCCAAGGTCGGGTGAAAGCGAGCAAGAACGGCAACGACACCTGGACCAACATCGGCGTGACGCAGGCGCCTCGATCTCATGGTGATTAAGTATATCATCACGCAGCCGGCCTTACCAACCAACGCCTGCTTGTTCCGGCTACAATCACGCATAACAGAGCTTTTGCACAGCATGCGATAGTGTTGTCACAGCCTTTGGTTTCATAGAAGCGACAAGCCGGGCAAAATGCCCCAAAGACAATAACAAAAAACGCAAAAGGTGATTTGCACGTAATCATCTTTACTGCAATATAAAAACCAGCGATATATGCACATTCTTGCTCTTCGGCCGGCGCTCAATTACACAAGGCGAAACGCGAAGAACAAAATATTTTATATGTAATAATATGCACAACAAAATATTATGAATTTTCATAATAAGTCATAAAATGCTATTACCTATGATTTTTACTCTGTTTTTATCATTGCAATCAAATGAAAACTTCGTATACTCTATGCCAACGAAGCGCTCCGAGCGGAGTGCAGGAAGAAATGATCAGGAAAGCACGAAAGGCACAAAACATGGACGTCCACAAACAAACGCAAGCTCCCCGTCTCAGGTTCGATGGCACTTTCACCCCTGAAATTCGCGATGCTCTGCACAGGAAGCGCATTGAGTTGGGTCTGCCCTTCCAGAACGTCGCCAAGTATTTCGGCATCAACTGGTCAACCTTTCGCAAATGGGAGCAGGGGCCGACCCTGCAATGTGAAATCAGTTATCGGCCAGTGATTGAAAAGTTCATCAACGGCGATCTTGATGACGAGATCAACGATCTGTTCACCTACAAGCCCTATGTCAGCCTGGGCGGCAGCAGCCGCCAGGCGCTCCCCGAAAACATCCACCTGTGCTTGGAGCGCATCGGCAGCGCCTATACCCTCTGCCGCAACCGCCCTGAACTGCGCGAGGAAATTCTCCGCTTGGTGGACAAAGTGACTTTCAAGGCGCTTGAGGACCTCCTCAGCCACCGAGCAGGCGAAGAACTCCTGCCCAAGAGCATCCGCTAAAAGGCAGCGCCACCACGGTACGCCGGCAGCAATAGAAAGGCCTGAAACGCTCTTGACGTCTCAGGCCTTTATCATGTTCATCGCGCTTTATTCAGTTCGCAACTATCCCGCTGGCGGCAAGGCGCCGGGAGCGAGAGCACAACTACTTTCACCACTGACCGGCATCCTTGTCGGGCTCCTGATAAAGCTCCGTCATGGCCTTCTTCTCAACGATACCGCCGGTCGGGTCCTCTGCCGGCGGACACAATTCCCATTTGGGGCCTGGGAAGACCGGCGTCTTGAAGTTGTTCTGAGGAATGTTCTTGGTCTTCTCCTGGAACTCCATGCAGGCGCGGATACAGCCCTTGGCGCCACAGACCGCCAAGTAACCGCAGTGACTGGACACTTGTTTGATATAGGGACTGCCCATGGTGCCCGGGAATTCCGGATTCTGCCGACCCCAGGTGGCCAGCCCCAGCGAGTGCGTGATCTTATAGGCGAGCTCCTCGGACATGGTCGTGTCGGTAATCTCAAGATTGAAGCCCGGGAAGTAGCGCTTCAGGAATGGCGACGCCTTGTAGTTGATGCCGTGATGGGTCGCTGTACAGCGGCCCATATTAACGTCGCCCCATTCATATTCCTGACCCTCAATGTTAATCTTGATACTCGGACCGCCCTTGGGCGGAATGGCATTACCGGGACAATCCTTCACGCATTTCATGCAGCGCTTGCAAAGCGTGCCGGGCTTGATCAGCGGGTCTGGCTC
>JAAZKQ010000275.1 GCA_012799755.1 Lentisphaerota bacterium
GCGCTTGCGAAACGATGGACAATATGGACATTATGGACACGGTGGACGACAACACCTGCTCGCTCGCCGTCTATATCGTCCATATTGTCCATACTGTCCATAGCAACTTGCGAGAACAACAATTATCAATGGGCGCCCTGTTACGGTCTTGGTAAGTGGTCAGTCTGCGGTACTAGCCATTTCCTGCGGCCTTTTGTCCTCAGTGTGCAAATGCCGACAGAGTGACACATCACGGTAGTTCGTCACAGGCATGGGGACGGCAATACCATGCCGACAAATTTACACCTTTTTCACACGGAAAAGCATTTTTGCCCTGCGTCTTTTTGGCGCTGTCGGGTATAGTATTGTTTTCGTAGCGAGGACTAACGGGGCGGGCCAAGCATTCCTTCAAGTGCAACCCGAGGTCGCAACGATGAAGCGCGTAGGTTTGATGGGCTGTGGCACCGTGGCGGATTATGGACATATCCCGGTGCTACTCAATACGCCCGGTCTGAAGCTCCAGGCAGTGTTTGACCCCGATCCCAAGCGCCTCAAGTACGTACAGGAAAAATTCGGCCTTGACCATGCGTTTCAGGACGAAGCGGCGTTTTTTGCCAGTGGTCTGGACGCAGTGACGGTGACCTCGCCGGCACCCTGCCACTTGGCGAACATTCAGGCGGCAAGCAGGGCGGGTAAGCATGTGCTCTGTGAGAAGCCCCTGGGCATGACGGAAGACGAGTGCCGCGAGATGATTGATTGCACGACCAGGGCCGGAGTGATGCTGTTTACGGGCTTCGACTACCGCTTCAGTCCGGCGGCGTTGCAAATCCGCCAGTGGCTGCGTGACGGTGCAATTGGCGAGCTGCGTTCCCTGCGCTTGATATATATCTGGAATTGTCACGGCAAGTGCCAGCGCAACGAACAGGGCGTCTTGGTGGAAAATGCCCGCCGGCGGGGCCGGATGGATGAGGGCGGCCCGATGGTGGACTGCGGCGTGCATCAGATTGACTTGGCGCGGTTCTGGACAGGTAGCGAGGTCCAGTCCTGGACGACCGCCGGCGCCTGGGTGGACGAGTATGCCGCGCCGGATCACATGTATCTGCACATGCGGCATGCCAATGGTGCGCACAGCATGGTTGAGATCAGCTATTCGTACTGCCATACCTGCCGGCAGCCGGTGAATATTTTCACCTACGACCTCATCGGCACGAAGGGCCTGATCCGCTACGACCGTAACGCGAAGATTCTGGACATGCGCAATCAGGACGGAGTATTCACCAAGCCCTTCGCGCCCGAGAAGAATTTTGCGGCGATGTACGAGCATTTTCGGGATGCGCTGGAGCAGGGCGGCTCCGATGTCCTGCCCACGGGCTTGGACGGCCTGATGGCCGCCAAGATTTCCCGTGAAGCCACGGACGCGCTGATGGCGCAGCATCGTTGCGGCGGCAATTGATGCTCAGAGCGGATGCTTCATTACCACTGGTTTTGCGTACTGTTGCAGTAACGCATACCTGGCCGCTTTGCGACGGACTTTGGCAAGCTGTCTGTGAGGGCACGGGGGCAGGCGACTATCAATCAGGCATCCTCAAAGGTGAGAAGCCGTTGCGAGGATGCTGCTTGTCGTCGTTGAGGTCCGCTCCTGTTATTGTCGGCTTTCATCAGTTACAGCGACTGATATTCCCCAAGACAATTACAAATTTAGAGTGTTGCCGGTAAATGTTTATCGCCGGCATCACCAGTTTTTGGAATAATGGAGGTTCATAGCATGCGTATTCTTTTCATGTCTGACGTGCATGGTTCCACGGAACGGCTTGAGCAGTTGTGGGAGCATGCCGAGCAGCTGCAGCCGGATTACGTCGTGTTGCTTGGTGATGCCTTGTATCACGGCCCGCGAAATCCGCTCAAGCCCGACTACAGCCCACCGGCCGCCGTTGAATTACTCAACGCCTGGCAGGAGCGCATGATCGCCATCCGCGGCAATTGCGACTGCGAGGTGGATCAGATGCTATTGAACTTTCCCATGATGGGCGACTACGCGCATTTGCTGGTGGACGGACAGCGTTTTTTTCTGACCCATGGCCATCTCTGGCAGCCGGACGCGCCGCCGCCACTAAGTGCGGACACGATCTTCGCTTACGGCCATACGCATTTGCCGCATTTGGAGCGGCTCCCATCGCGCTTGGTACCTAGATTCCCGAGGAATATAACAAGGCGCGCCTCGTCCCCTTCATTCTGAGCTGAAAAAAACGTTTGCCGGGCTTTTGCCCGGCTTGTTTTTTGCCTTTCATTGTTATATTATATAACTAGTGCTA
>JAAZKQ010000276.1 GCA_012799755.1 Lentisphaerota bacterium
CAAAATCGGCTCGGACCCCGACCACGACGGCGACCGCGAGAAGATGCTGCGCTGGGACATGGCGCGCATCGCGGCCATCCACGAGGCCATCGGCAAACGCGGCACGCCCTACACCGCCAACGGCAAAATCCCCTACTACTTCGATGCCAATGGCCGTTATGACAGCAAGGACCGCCTCCGCCGCCTCCTCGACCACTGCGCCGCCATCGGTGCCTTGGAACAGATCGCCATCGTGGAAGAACCCTTCCCGGAAGAGTACCGAGTCGATGTCAGCGACCTCGGCGTACGCATTGCGGCGGACGAAAGCGCGCATTGCGACCACGATGTCGCCGAGCGCATCGCCCTCGGCTACGGCGCCATCGCCCTCAAGCCCATCGCCAAGACCCTCAGCATGACCCTGCGCATCGCCGAGGTGGCCGCCAAGGCCAAGGTGCCCATGTTCTGCGCCGACCTGACCGTCGGCCCCATCCAGGTTGACTGGAACAAGAGTGTCGCCGCCCGGCTGGCGCCGCTGCCAGGCATGACCATCGGCGTCCTCGAAACCAACGGTCATCAGAATTATCGTCGCTGGGCCGAGCTGCAACAGTTCCATCCGGCTGCGGGCGCTGAGTGGACCAAGGTCAAAAATGGCTGCTTTGAGCTCTCACCGGCCTTTTATGAGCAAAGCGCCGGCATCCTCAAGGACTCCCGGCATTATAGTGAAGTCGTATTCCCGCAATAAGGAGTCGTTCAAAAATTAAGGTAACAGTTCTGGAGTTGTTCCAAGCTGTTTTTCACAATGGGTCTTCCGTATGGAAAACAGAGGGCAGCATGTACATTGTTTGTATGCATGTAGGACTTTGCGCCGTAGGCGCTTAACCATGCTTAACCCCAGGCTTTAGCCTGGGGTGGGCACCCCTAAAAATCAAGCGCCTCGAAGAGGCGCTACAGAAGACTGCCAAAAGAAACTAGAAATGTAAACTTAATTTCTGTACAGCTCCTAAGCTTCACGCCTCAGTATTCCGCTCAGCGACAAGGAGATGACAATCCCATGCAAATGGTAACCCCGCAGATAGAAAACTTCCTGGCCAACTCATCCATGATCCGCCGCATGTTCGAAGCGGGCATTGAGTTGCGCAAAAAATACGGTCCGGACTCGGTATGCGACTTCAGCTTGGGCAATCCTGACCTCGTGCCGCCGCCGGCCATCATCAACGGCCTGCGCGACCTGGTCGCCGAAGTCAACCGCCCCGCCGGCCTGGGTTACATGCCCAATGCCGGCTATCCTGACGTGCGCGAGAAACTCGCCGAGTATCTCGCCAATGAACAGCAGGCGCCCTTGAAGGCCGAACACGTCATCATTACCTGCGGCGCCGCCGGCGGCATCAACGCCTTCTTCCGCGCCGTACTCGCCGCCGGCGACGAGGTCGTCTGCCCGGCGCCCTACTTCGTCGAATACGGCTTCTACGCCGGCAATTACGGCGGCGTGCTCAAAGCCGTGAAATCCACGCCGGGCGACTTTCGCCTGGACATGGCCGGCCTGGAAGCCGCCATCAACGCCAAAACCCGCGTCGTGCTGATCAATTCACCCAACAATCCCAGCGGCGTCATCTACAGCGCCGACGAACTGCGGCAGCTCAGCACCATCCTCAGCCGCGCCACCGCAAAATACGGCCGCCCCATCTACCTGCTGTCAGACGAACCCTATCGCTTCCTGGCTTTCGACGGCGTCGAGGTGCCGGCGGTACTGCCGCTCTATCCCTACTCGCTGGTCATCGGTTCCTTCTCCAAAAACCTGGCGCTGGCGGGCGAACGGGTGGGTTACGTCGTTGCGAATCCAAGCATGCCCGGCGTCCAGCAGCTCATGGCCGCGCTGATCCTGACCAATCGCATCCTCGGCTACGTCAATGCGCCCTGTATCGGCCAACGCCTGATGCTGGCCGCGCTCGGCACCCAGGCCGACGCCAGCGCCTATGTCCGCCGCCGCCGGAAAATGGCCGGCGTTCTCACCGACGCCGGCATTGACTACAGTCTCCCGGCCGGCACCTTCTACTTCTTCCCCAAAGTGCCCGGAAACATCAGCGACAGCGAATTTATCGCCATGCTCACAGAAGAGCGCATCCTCGCGGTGCCGGGCAGCGGCTTCGGCTACCCGGGATATTTCCGCTTGGCGCTCTGCGTTGACGAACGCTTCATTGACCAGGCGCGCCCCGGCTTCATCGCCGCCGCCAAGCGCGCCCGCGAGGCCAAATAAACAGTACCCACGCACGGCGCGACACAGCACAACACAGCACGACACAACGTTACCCAGCCCTGTTCCCAGTGACGACACAGACCAAGACCAGGAGGCCCCCCCGATGCGACACCCCACGTCAATCCACCTCAATGAACGGCCCGCAACTCAACTCTGGCAGGGCGATGCGCTCATTCTTGGCGGCGGCCTCAGCGCTCTGGCCGCCGCGCTGACGCTGCGGAAACGAGAGCCGTCCTGGCGCATTGCCATCGTTGAACCCGAGGCGACTTTGGCGCGGGAAGTCAGCCTGGAGTGGCGGAACCAGCCCATGCCGGGCATCGTCGGTGAAGCCTTCGCCAAGCATGCCGCCGCGCTTGGCGCCAGCGTCGGTGCGCCGGCCGATCCCGTCATCACCGCACTGGCCGCCGACAGAGTGGTTGAGGACGCAGGTATTGACGCCTTTGTCAAAGTCCTGCCCATGCGGGTGATTCGCACGGCCTCCGGCATGCTCCGCGGCGTGGAGGTCGTGGGCAAGAGTGGTCGTCAGCTCATGTCGGCACCGCTGGTAGTTGATGCCACGCCCGGCCGGACTTTCAGCCACCGCCTGGCAAAACTGGCCCTGCCCGCCTATGCCAGCGCGCAACGCGTGGCCTATATCAACGGCGTGACCATCAACGCGCCGCAGAGCATCGCCCTGCCGGACAGTTGGGGCGTCATCGGCAACAGCGCCACGCTGCGACCCACCTGCTGGTCGCAGGATGCGCTGCTCTGCATCGCCCTGCCTGCCAATCAGGGCGAGAGCGCCGGCGTCCTCGCACAACGCAGTCAGAAAATCCTCAGTGACGCCACAGCCGAACTGCGCCGGCGCGGCGATGCCTACGCCCGCGCCAGTCTGGTGGATATTGCGTCGCTGCTGAGTTTCCACGGCCCGACAGACGCAGCGGACGATGCCGCCGCCCGCCTCTCCACCCTGGCCCTCTACGGCGTGTACTGCTTGCCTTTGTCCGACGATCTCACGGAGGAAGTCACCCAAGCCGGCCAGCACGCGGCGACCATGCGCCCCGCCCAGGCGCCCATGCCCTGTCGCTGCTCGCCACCCGGCGAAAGCATCCAGAGCTCCGAACTGCAAGCCGCTGTTGACCAGGACCTTCCCGAAGTCATTCTGCCGCCCCTGGCTGTGAACTGCCACCCGGGCACGGAAGTCGCCGTCGCCGGTTGGGGTGCAGCCGGCATTTATGCAGCCATCTGCGCCGCCGAAAAAGGCGTGGAAGTCGTTGTGCTTGATCCCTGCACCATCCCCGGTGGTCTCTGCACCGCCGGGCGCATCCACTCCTACTACTACGGCCTGCCTGGCGGCCGCCAAGACGCTCTTGATGAGCAAACCGCGCAACGCGCCGCCAAGATCGCCGACGCTTGGGGCGGCTTCCACCCCATGGCGAAGGCGGATGTCTTCCAGGACGCGCTGAATGCCACTGGCAAGGTCACGCTCTTCACCGGCCACACGGTCTTCGGTGTCATCAAGGATGGCGCCCGCGTCTGCGCCCTGCTCAGCGCCGCCAATGACGGCTATCATCTCTTCCCCTGCCAAGTCGCCATTGACGGCACCGGCGACGGCGATGTCGCCGCAGCTGCCGGCGCCGCCACCACGCTAGGCCGCCCGGGTGATCAATTCCCCCAGCCCTACAGTTACACGCCGTCGTTGACGCATAATGGCAAGCTCCATCACCACAACTTCGACGTCGGCTGGACCGATCCCTGCGACACCACGGAATTCTCCCGCGCGCACTTCGTCGGTCGCCGCGCCATCGCCCGCCACGCGCCTTTCACGGACGAACGCCACTACTGCTCCCTGTCGCCCCTGCTCGGTCTTCGCGAAAGCCGCTTCATCATCGGCCGCAGCAACCTGACCTTTGATGACGTCCTTGACGGCAAGCAATGGGACGACGCCGTTTGCAGCAGCCGCTCAAACTGCGACAACCACGCCATGGACTACGCCGAGGAAAGCCGTTGGGCATGGCGGTACATCATGCTCTGCGGCCTCTGGTTATACGGCGCCACCGGCCAGATACCCTTCAGCGCCCTGGTGCCGGCCGATGTGGATGGGCTCCTCGTGGCCG
>JAAZKQ010000277.1 GCA_012799755.1 Lentisphaerota bacterium
CGGCGATGTCCTCACCGGCTATCTGGCCCTCACCGATGAACGAGCCGTAGCCGTCTTCTACGGCGTCACCGCGGCCTCCCTCAACACCAACGCTTTCGCCTTTGACGACGACTTCACCAGCATCAACTACGTCATTGACGCCGGCGACGCCGAAAGCAAAATGTCGTCAAGCATCTACCGCAATGCCCGCGACAAGACGCTCGCGCTCTTTGCCTGTCGCGAATTCCCCGTTCACACCCGCGAAAATCCAGCGGCCATCGCGGTTGGCCCCATCACCGAATCAAACTTCCTCGTGCTCAATGGCCGCCTCAATACCGCGCCAAAGAAATTCGGCCTCAGCGGCATTTCATCGCCCTACACGCGCAAAACCTTCAACCGCAACAACGGCTCGGCGGCGGTCTTCATGGAAGACGGCGAAACGCTGAAATTGCTCACTGGCGAACGCGTCCTCGCCATCAATGCCGACGCCAAACACCCCGAGGGTGTTGGTTTCAGCCATCCCGAGGAAATCGGACCGGATTTTTTTGCCCGCGCCGCCAAAGACATGTCCGTGCTCAACCACGACCGCATGAAAAAACTCCGCGGCACCTCCGATGAATTGGCCCGCATTTTCCTCGAACGCGGCGACCTTGCCCTGGCAAAGGCCAGTGACGCGCGCGGCATCTCGGACTTCCCCACCTACTTGCGAAATCTGCACGAGGCCATCGGCGCCCACCTCAAGGCCTATAAACGCATGACGGCCGTCACCAACGATATGCTCAAGGCCGTGGTCTTCTACCTCGCCCTGATGCTGCCATTTTGTTTTTTTGCAGAAAAACTGCTCTTCCGCTGCAAGAAGATCGAGCAGGAAATGGCCGCCTTCTGTGCGCTCTTCATCCTTACCTTTCTGGTCTTCCGCAATATCCACCCGGCTTTCCGGGTGGCGCAGGCGCCGGAGGCAATCTTCGTCGCCTTCGTCATGGGCGGCCTCGGTCTCTTCGTCATCAAGATTCTCCACGGCCGTTTTGAGGGCGAAATGCAGCTGCTGTTCCGCACGGGCGCGGGCTTTGACACGGGCGACGCCGGCTTCTCCACCGTCGGTCAATCCGCCATGCTCATTGGCGTGAACAACATGAAGCGCCGGCGCATTCGCACCGCCTTGACCACCGCGACCATTGTCTTGGTCACCTTCACCATGCTCGCCTTCACCAGCATATCCAAAAAGCTCAGCCCGACCATTATCAACCGCTCTCGCCAAGCGCCCTACACCGGCCTGATGATCCACTGGCCCGGCAACAGCCGCATGGACGAAGCAACCCTGCGCAGCCTCCGCGAAATCCTCTGCAGCCGCGCCGATCTCGCCGTCCGCCGCTGGCACATGCCCCCCAAGGTCGCCGACGGCATTATTCCTTTCCGCATTGACGTGCAGCGACAGCTTGACGCGGCCGATGACGCTGCTCCGGCAGGCGGCCTCAGCAAAGCCACGCTGGACGCGATCCTCGGCCTGCCGCTGATTGAAGACGGCTTCCTCGGTCCCCTGCCCCTTCGCGCCGGGCACTTCTTCCAAGACGACAACGCCTATGAGGTCATCGTGCCGGAAGCGCTGGCCAAGGCCCTCGGCATTGACGACAGCAATTTCGCTCAGCACAACATCCTCTACGAAGGAGACGCCTACCGGGTAATCGGCATTCTCGACGACCAAACATTCATGTTGCTCAAGGACATCAACCAGCGCCCCATCCTGCCCATCAAGGCCCTCGTCCAGCAAAGCGCCGGCGAGCAGGACCTTAGCGCCATGGCGGCGCAAAGCGACGACGATGCCGACAGCGGCGTCTTCTATGTTGATCTCTCCGCGCTGCTGCTCATGCCTGAAGGTCGTTGTCGCCGCTTGGGCGGGCAGCCCTACAGCCTCTCCGCCAAATTGCACGAGGGCCAGCCGATCTGGCCCGTCGTGGACGATCTGCTGACCATCACCAACGCCAGCAAATTCACCATCAGCAGCCGCGAGCCCTTCCAGCTGGGCGAGGACGCCAAACGCGGCACGGCCGCCGGCGTCTATTTCGTCGGCGAGGGCTACCGCACATCCATCGGCGGCTTGGCTTTCCTGATCATCCCGCTGCTCATCTCCAGCACTATCATCCTTAATACCATGCTCGGGTCGGTCTTTGAGCGCAAGGCCGAAATTGCCATCTACAACGCCGTTGGCTTGAACCCGACACACATCGGCATGTTCTTCCTGGCGGAGGCCTTCGTCTACAGCGTTATCGGCTCGGTCGGCGGCTATCTCATCGGTCAGCTGGCCAGTATTGTCCTCACCCGCTCCGGTCTTATCCAGGACATCAACCTCAACTTCTCCTCCCTGAGCGTGGTCTATGTGATTCTCTTCACCATCATTATCGTGCTGCTGTCAACGATCTATCCCTCCATGGTCGCCACCCGGGCGGCAGTGCCGTCAGGCAAGCGCAAATGGTCACTGCCCCATCATGACGGGCGCGTCATGCCCGTCGTCTTCCCCTTCATCTACCAGCCCAGTCTCATCTACGGCATCAATGGCTACCTCGAAAGCTACTTCAGCCGTTTCACCGAAGCGTCCTTCGGTGATCTCATCGCCCAGCGCGAAGACGCCCAGCTGGACCAGGATGAGGCCGGTCGCCCCCGCTTGACCATGCGCTACCAGGTCGCCCTGGCGCCCTTCGACCTTGGCGTCACCCAGGAGCTGCTCTTCTCCACCGCCTACGACGAGCGCGTCCAAGCCTACCGCCTCACCATGATCAACACCAGACTCTCCGGTCAAGACAGCAACTGGGCCGCAACCAATATGCAGTTTTTGGAGAAAATGCGCAACTACCTCCTTCATTGGCGCAACCTCAGTCCCGCTGAACACAAGGACTTCTGCCGCCACGGCCGCACCCTCTTTCCCGGCGCGCCGGCCGCACCCACCCACGCCGATAACGGCGACAACCCACCCAAACCGGCAGGCAACTGACGACCATGGCCAGATACACCCAAGACAAGGAACTCGAACAGTACCGGCGACTCATGGAGCCACCGGAGCACTTTGAGGACGGCTTTACTTGGAAAACCGTCGTGGGCGCCGTCTTCCTCGGCATGCTCATCATGCCCGGCAGCATGTATCTCTCCCTGGTCGTCGGTCCGGAAGCCAACATGGACAGCGCCGCCCGCTGGGTGACCATCATCCTCTTCGCCGAGATCGCCAGGCGCTCTTTCAAAGAGCTCAAGATGCAGGAGATTTACATCTTCTACTACATGGCCGGTCTCGCCATGGCGTCGCCCTTCCAAGGCCTGCTTTGGAAGCAATACCTCGTCCAATCCGACTACGCCAACGCCATGGGCGTCGCCCAGGAAATACCCTCCTGGTGGGTGCCTTCGGCGGAAATTATCCGCGCCCAGGGGCACACCTTTTTCACCAAGGCCTGGCTCGGTCCCATCATGCTGATCATCGTCGGTTTGCTGGTCAGTCGCCTGGACCAATACGGCTTCGGCTACGTCCTCTACCGCATCACCAATGACGTCGAAGAGCTGCCTTTCCCCATGGCGCCCGTCGCCGCCGCCGGCATCACCGCACTGGCCGAGACCAAAGGGAACACCGAGCGATGGCGATGGCGTTGCTTCTCTCTCGGCGCCGTCCTTGGCCTGAGTTTCGGCGTCTTCTACATCGCCGTCCCGGCCATCAGCGGCGCGCTCCTAGACAAGCCCATCCAGCCCCTGCCCATCCCCTGGGTGGACCTCACGCCCGCCGTGTCTAAATTCCTGCCGGCGGCGCCAATGAACATCAGCTTCAATCTCCTGTGGTTCTTCCAGGGCATGGTTCTGCCTTTCTGGGCGGTGATCGGCGGCGCTTTCGGCGTCGTCTTCACCCTCTTCCTCAATCCCGTGCTGTACCATCACGGCATTCTATCGCATTGGGACCCGCAGATGGACGTGATCAACACCCTCTACAGCAACAACGTTGACTTCTACCTGTCCTTCTCGCTGGGCCTGACCCTGGCTATCACCACCGTAAGTATCGCCAAAATCTTCACGCCGGCGATTCGCTCCTGGCGTATCCGCCGCGGCAACCTCATGCAAAACGCCAGACTGCCGGGCGAACGTCCCGAATCCGCTTGGAAACGTCTCTTTATCAATGATCCGCGGCGTGGCGACTTCTCCGTCTTCATCGCCCTGGGCATCTACGCCTTCAGCAACGCCTTCTGGATCGGCCTGTCCTGCTGGTTGATTGAGGGCTTCCCCTGGCACTTCTTCGTCTTCTACGCGCTGGTGCTGACGCCGCTGCTGTCCTACGCAACCGCAAAGCTCGAAGGCCTCTGCGGCCAAGCGCTAAGTATTCCCTACATCAAAGAGGCCACCTATATTCTCAGCGGCTACAAGGGCGTGAAAATCTGGTTTGCGCCCGTGCCCATCCCCAATTACGGTGTCGCCACCGTGAACTTCCGCGTGCTGGAGCTCACCGGCACCAAGATCATCAGCCAGATCAAGACGCAGCTGGTGACGGTGCCCGTCGTCATCGTCGCCTCCATCGTCTTCTCCCAACTGCTCTGGAAAATGGCCGACGTGCCTTCGGCGGCCTATCCCTACGCACAGAAAATGTGGGACCTCAACGCCAAAAATCTCTGTCTGACCTACAGTTCCACCATGGAAGGCGGCTCCATCTTCATGGAGGCGCTGCGCCTCAAATACGTCCTCAGCGGCCTGGGCGCCGGGGTCATTTCCTTCACCATTCTCTCCTGCCTGGGCCTGCCCACCTTACTTGTCTTCGGCATGGTCCGCGGTCTTGGCCAAAGCACGCCATCCGGCGTAATCCTGGAACTCCTTGGAGCGCTTATCGGCCGTTTCTACTTCCGTCGGCGCTATGGCGACCAATGGATGAAATACACGCCCATTCTGCTGGCGGGCTTTTCCTGCGGCATGGGCCTGATCGGCATGGTCTCCGTCTCCTTTACCATCCTCAACAAAATGATGGCGCCGCTGATCTTCTAGGCGCAGCCGGGCATCCATGAAAAACATCACCATACGGTCCATCCTCATCGGCACGGTCTTCACGGCGCTCTTCGCCGCGCTGACCGTCGTGCTGGACAACCGGCACTACATGCTGTCAGCGCCCAACCAAGTGCCGCTCTTCCCCTTCATGCTGCTGATCGCCCTCGCCGTGCTCGTCAACCCGCTGCTGCGGTTCTGCCGCTTCATCAAACCGCTGGCGCTGTCCGAACTGCTGCTGATCTTCGCCATGTGCTCCGTCGCCGCAGGCATCGCCACCTTCGGCCTCACAGCGCAACTCGTGCCCGTCATCGGCGCCCTCTTCAACCGACATTGGAATACCGACCAGACCGAATGGACTCGCTACGTCGAACCCTACCTCAACGAAAATTTCTTCATCTCTGAACCCGGCGGCCAAGCCCTCGCGCGGCAATACGTCGCCAAACTCGCCGTCGTCACCCATAATCGCGAGCTGCTCGCGGACGAAAATGCCAAGAACGCTCCCGACGCCGGCGTCCTCAAACAGCTCCAAGAGCAACTCGCGCAAGCCGAACAAGACGCCGACGCCCTGCGCCTAAGCCTCCAAGAACACCGCGAAAAGGCCTTCGCCAAGGTTGACCTCTACCGCCGCGGTCTCCCCAAGGGCAAACGCGCCTATCCCGGCGTGCTCTACACCACCAAGGACGACCCCGCCAGCTACTTCCGCCGCCTGGCCCGCCTCAAACACGGCCTGCAAGCCGCCAAACTCGCCAAGCAGGCACCCAGCACACAGAATCCACCCGAGGCCCTCCGCCAGGCCGCCGCCGAGCTCGATCCCGTCGCCGACAACAGCGCCCCCCAGCAGCAACTCGCCACCCTTGTCGCCATTGACCAGGAACTGGCCAAGGCAATGCATCTCATAGACACGGAACTCGTTGAGCTCAATCAACGCAAACGCGTCGCCGCCATGGACGAGGTCCGCCGCATGGAAGCCGAAATTGACAAGCTCCGCAAGCAGCGCACCGGCAAGGACAAGGAACGCCTCGCCAATAGCCACGAACAGGAGCGTCAGCGCCAGGAAGTCACCCTCTGCGATCTCGTCGCCGGCTCCGCCGCCGAACTACGTGGCCTCGCCGAGCGCTGGCCCACCCAGACAGCCGAGCTCAACGGCGAGCAACTTGACGGCATTCTCGCCGGCTTCAATGATTTCGACGCGTCCCTCCACCGGTATTTTCTCGGCGATCTGCCTTGGCATCACTGGTTGCGACCACTCTGCTGGTGGGGCGTCATCATCGCTTTGAGCTACATGATTCTGCTGAGTTTCAACGTGCTGATCTTCCGTCAATGGGCCTATCACGAAAAACTTATCTTTCCGCTGGCCGAATTGCCCGAATTCATTGCCGGTTATGACAGCCAGCTTAGCGACGCCGAGCAGCAACGCTCAATCGTCCCACCGCTCTTCAAGAGCGGCCTGTTCTGGGCCGGCTTCGCCATCGCCGCCGGCGTCATGGGCTGGAACCTCCTTTGCCGCACCGAGTGGCTGCCCGGCCTGACACCCCTGGACCTTAATAAGTCCTGGACGCCCTACATCCGCAACAGTATGTTCAAGGGCCTGCTCTACGGCGCCCGCTCAAGCATCTTCTTCACTGTCATCGGCATTGCCTTCCTCATCCCCCAGAAAGTGTCCTTCTCCCTCTGGTTCTTCCATGTCTTCTACATGGCCCTGCTGCTCCTCCTCGTCGCTTTCGGCTTCGGGCAGAACGAAAATTCCTTCCCCGCCGAATGGTGGTACACCCTCAATTTCCGTTTCGCCATCGGCGGCGGCGCCCTGCTGGTCTTCGCCTCCCTGGTGTTGTGGAAGTGCCGACGTATGCTGCTTTGCGCACTACAGCCTGAGAAGTTGGAAAATGTCAGCGACGAGGAACGCCGCGAGCTGCGTATTTCCTCAGCGCTGTTTCTGGGCGGCTCGGTGCTGCTGGTGCTGCTGCTGTGGCAGGTCATGGGCGTCCATCTCTTCTACGCGATTTTCGGCTACGTGGTCATCATCGTCATCACCATCGGTTTGATTCGCGCCGTCGCCGAAGGCGGCATCATGGGCTTCCAAGCCTGGGTCAGCCCCTTCCACCTCATCCGCCACATCTTCGGTTTCAACCACAGCTACACCGCGCCGCCGCTCTTCGCGCCGCTCATGGTCTACTACTCCGTGCTTTTCCTCGACATCAAGACCTTCATCGCCCCGGCCATGGCCAATGCTCTGAAGATTCGCGACGACCTCAAGATGCCCCGCATCCGCTACCACGTCGCCATCGTCATCGCCATCGCCATCGCCGCGATAACCTCCATCGCCGTCGCTTTGATGATGTCCTATGACAGCGGCGCCGACGCCATGCACAACTGGTTCTTCACCGCTTTCCCCAAGGGCCTTTTCACCCGCATCGGCGATATCTCAAAAGTGCCGCCGACGGCCACCTGGTCCGGTCGCCTCTGGCTGCTCTTCGGCGCGCTGCTCATGGCCGCACTGCTCTACTTCCGCCAGACGCGCTTCTGGCTGCCCCACCCCATCGGCCTGATCATGCTGGTCAATCCCCTCATGCGCACCTACTGGTTCTCTTTCCTCCTCGGCTGGCTCGC
>JAAZKQ010000278.1 GCA_012799755.1 Lentisphaerota bacterium
ATAAGGTCGCGCGCGCGAGGGACGGACTGCGCTCAGGCTGGAGCCACATAGTATCAATGGCGCGTATGAAACCCGCCGCGTGGTCAGCCATATGACTATGACTAGGTTACGACGAACCGCGAGTTTCCTGCACATTGTCCCCGGTGTATTCCCCACCGGGATGGTTACTGGTATGTCTCGCGCCTTCAGCGCTTCTGCCGCTTCGCGGCTAAGGGCGGCAGGCGTTCTTGGTGCAGTTTGCTAGAGCTGCGAATATCAATCGGTAACCGCTTACCCGTTTGCCACCCTTCTGCCCCCCTATTGTTTGCTGCCGGGTCTTTGTCAAGTTATAGTAGGCATCGTTGTAATCCCGACGCCGCGGCGGCAACTTAACCGCCGCGGCGCATCTTTTCTTACTGCCTGAGGCTGCTTGCAGAAGGGATATGATAATGAATCACGATTTCATCGTTGTAGGCACGTTTTCTGACGATCCGCTGGCAAGCGACGTCGCCCACTACCTCGGTCAGGATATAGAGATATCCGAATTGATTGCCATCAAGAATTTCTCCAATTCGGAGTTCTGTCCGCGTTTCCTTTGTGATGAAAAGGACATGGAGAACATTGGTCAGTCTCTTCGTGACAAGACGGTGATCATCGTGTCGTCATGCAGCGGCGAATTGACGCGGAATGCGCGGGCGATGCGGACATTTCTGGTCGCGCGGGCGGCGAAAGACAACGGCGCCAGCCGGGTGGTGCTGGTTGAGCCCGACCTCTTTTACAGCGCCCAGGATCGCGGCCCGAACGCAACGCCGGGCGAGGCTGCGCGCACGGTGCAGGACTATAAGAAATTTGACGGTCAGCCCTTTTCGGCCAATCTGTATGCCGACTTGCTGCACGCCAGCGGCGTTGATGTGGTCTTGACGGTGCACAACCATTCGGAGGCGGTGCAGGAACTCTTCAAGCGCCGCTTCGACGGCCAGTTTTTCAACCTTACGCCATCCGGGCTATATGCACGTTATCTTATTGATCACGAGGCATATATGACATTTGATGGTCGCGGTCTCGTCCTCTGTGCGCCTGATCGCGGCGCCGTGCCTTTTACGGAGGAGGTATTTCAATACATGAGCGAGGCCTCCGGTTCTCTCTTCGGCACACCCAAGCCGTCCTTGCTGATCATGGACAAGGTCCGCAGCGGCGAACGCAAAGTCGAAATCAAGGCACATCAAGACAGTCCGACGCGCCTTGAGGACATCGCCGACCGCGAAGTTGTGGTCATTGACGACATGGTGCGCACCGGCAACACGATTGTCGAATGTTGCAAGCGCTTGAAGGAAGCCCGGGCGCGGCGGGTGGTCTTCGTGGTCACGCACTTCAATTCCTCTCCCGAAGTGAAAGAGAATCTGGACAATCCAGCCATTGACGATATTATCACGACCAACACCATACCCAGCATTCTCAACCGTGACATGCAGGGGCGTCTGCGCCGCAAGATGCTCATCCTCAAGCTCGAGCGTTGGATTGCCAACGTCCTGCGCAGAGACGTGCTGCACTCCAACGAACCACAGTACGCCCGGCCCTACACGGTGGACATTTCCCGCAAGAACCCCCGTTGGCGTTCCACCCTTGATCTGCAAGACTGAGCCGCGCGGTCAATCTCCGGTCGCGAATGCCGCCGGCAACCCCACGAGGAGGCAGCCAGCATGCGCAGTGTCGTGATCAGACAGGGCGCTCTTGGCGACTTCATTCTCACCCTGCCCCTGCTCAAGGCTTTGGCCAGGCGCGGCGAGCTCCACTTGGTCGCCCCAGCGCGTTACCGGACTTTATTGCCTGAGGACCTCAGCGTCGCCTCCTTCAGCGATAGCGACAGCGCCGTCTGCGCAGCGCTCTTCGCGCCGACCGTTGCGGGACAGCCACATTCCTTGCCGGCACCTTGGGCGGATTTGCTTCGTGGCGCCGAGCTCCATCTCTTTACCCGCAATGTCATACCTGCGCCAGTCAACGCCTGCAAGCTGATCTGTCACGATCCGCGACCGACGCAGCCACCGCATATCGCGCTGCAATTCCTCCACCAGGCCGGCTGCGAGGTGTCACCACAACTCCTCAGTACGCCCATGCTGTCCCGCCATAGCGACGGGCAAAATGCCCTGTGGATTCACGCCGGCAGTGGCTCCAAACACAAAAATATCCCACCGGAGTTCTGGGCTGAAACCGCCCACAAGCACCAGCATGAAACGCTGGACATCGTGCTGTCCTTTGGAGAAGCCGACCTGGACCTGCTTGAGCCCATGCGTGCGGCATTCCAGCGCCAAGGGCTGCGCTGGCGAGAAGTCATTTGCCCCACCCTCGAAGAACTGAAATGCAGCCTGCGTGACAACGCCAGACGCTTCTGGAGCGCCGACACCGGCGTCGCCCACCTCGCCGCCGCCCTCGGTATTCCCTGTGATCTGTGGTTTCGTTGCACCAACCCGGATATCTGGAGACCATTGGGCGATGCAAGCGTGCATTTTTACTGAAGCGGTCAGCCAGTGATACGCCGTCAGCGCCAGCGCCCCCACTCGGCCCGAAGAGAGACAGGACAGCGGAGCATTGTCGCTCACTGCCTGTGAAAAAGCAGGCGTCTCAGTAGCGAAATCGCTTCGCCGGAACCCACGACGAAGAACTGTCCCATCACCCCGGTGACAAGGCAGCTGAAATCATCAGGAAGCACAATTTGCTGTTACTTGGCGATTTTTGGCTTGTCAACGGGCGATTTTTTGGCTATTTTTCACGCAGTCCTTTAAATCACCACCCACCCACCCTAGGGGGCCTCCCACCCTAATAAGGTCGCGCGCGCGAGGAGCAGACTGGCAGCAATGCCGGCTGGGTCAGCGTGGTGAATCCATCCTGATAAGATCGTGAGAGAGGGGCAGACTGGCAGCAACGCCGGCTGGGTCAGCGTGGTGAATCCACCTTCATAAGGTCGCGAGAGAGAACGACAGACTGCGCTCAGGCTGGCGGATCACACAGTATCCATGGCTCTTATGAAACCCGCCGCGCGGTAACTCCCCATACGGCAACCGGTCACCCGTTGATATTGGTCGGTCCCAGGGGACGTCTGAGACCGCTTGGACTCGTTGGCAGCGGCGCTGTAGCGAGGACTCACGACTCATAAGGCATAATCCCATGGATTGAACAACTGAGACGCCCGGGACCGTGGGAAATGACACATTGGCCCCAGGGGACTGGTTGGCCGACGCCGAGACTCCTGGAGGCGCCGCCGCAGGCCGGCAAGCGGTCACGCATTGGTATCCGTGCCCCAGTGCACGGCGCAAGCACTCATTGAAAAGCAAGCTCGGAGAGCTGGCACCATGAGTAACCCCAGGTGGAGCGAAGCGGAACCTGGGGCAAGGCCGCCCCCCGAAATCAAAGCCTTGGAAAGGCGACACATGAATCAGCGTAATCGCTCATTCGTTGATAACTAT
>JAAZKQ010000279.1 GCA_012799755.1 Lentisphaerota bacterium
CCGCCTTCGGCGTCGCTTTGCCCTGGGCTATCATAGCTCGCGCTTTCAGCGCTCAAATGCCAGGGAAAAGATGTTTTGGCAGCAAGGCGGTCAGAATGACCGCAGGAACAGAGTTATCAACGGGTGATCGCGTACCAGACGGTTTTGCCATTGCCTTCGCTTGGGGTTGACTTTTTTGTCTCTGAGATCATATTACACTTTCCGTTTTTTATTACTTTGTTGACCGTAACACTATTGACGCTTTGTTGTATAGCGTGTAAAGAGGAAGACTGCTGACAATGCCGAACATCAAATCCGCCGCCAAGAGATTAAGGCAGAACGAAAAGAACCGCATGTTCAACCGCATGCGCAAGTCCCGCGTCCGCACCGCTGAGAACGCCCTTGACGAGCTGATCAAGGCTGGTGACAAAGAAGCCGTAGCTGCGGGCTTGACCAGGTGTTACTCCGAACTGGACAAGGCAGCCAAGAACGGCGTCATTCATAAGAACAAGGCCGATCGCAAAAAGCAGCGCTTGGCAGCGCGCGTTGCCAAGATGGCCTGACAAGGGTTCGGTTGTGAGATATATTGGCACCAAGCGTAGTTTCTATGCTTGGTGCTTTTTTTGTGGCAATGCTCCAATGCCGACTCGTTTCGGCAGCGCCGGGCGGCGCGTTGTCGAGTGTCTTCTCGCGCTTTCAGTTCTGCTGGCCTGTCGGCAGAAAGCCGATGTTCTAGGGCAAGTTATGGGATGACATCCATTATTTAGCTTGGAGAATACAACCATGAAGCAACACAGTCGCATGACTAAGAACATCGGCGCATACTTTGAGGAATGGTGCGCCAGGAGCGTGGACGACGCTGCCTTGATGTATCTTGACGACCGGAACGAGCTGGTTCGCTACAGCTACAGACAGTTCTACAGTGATGTCTTGGCTTGGTCCCGCTATTTTCTCGACCATGGGGTGAAAGAGGGCTCGCGGGTGGCGATGGTGGCCACTAAATGCCCGAGCCACTTTGTGTTTTTCTATGCCTGTTGGCACATTGGCGCCATTGCCGTGCCGGTCTGCGAAACCTTGGGCGACCTGGAGATGGGCTTTATCCTCCGGGATTCGGACCCGACCTTGGTGCTGGCTGCGAAGAGCTTGGTCAGCAAGGTCAGCGCCAACGGCGGCAATGTTCCGATTATCAATGTGGACGACATGCCGCATGGTGATGCCGCCGCTCCGACGACAGCGCCACTAAGCCAGGTGGGGCTTGACGCTGTTGCCACACTGGTCTATACCAGTGGCTCCACGGGCATGCCCAAAGGCGTGATGCTGACGCACCTCAATGTTTGGACCAATGCTTATTGGGCCTTGGACTCCTTCGGCGGCGCTGACGCCATGAACAACAGCGACCGCATCATCTCGCTACTGCCCTACTGGCACAGCTTCGCATTGGTCTGTGAGGTGCTGGTGACGCCCATGGCCGGCGGGGCTTGCGTCATCCCCCGCGATATCCGCGATTTCAAAAAGAATTTGTCTCTATACCAGCCTACGCTGATGCTTGTCGTGCCGCGCATCGTTGAGGCTGTCAAGCTGGGCATTGACAAGCAGATTGAGGAGAAGCCGCCGAAGGTTAA
The DNA here is from genome assembly GCA_012799755.1 of Lentisphaerota bacterium. GTDB lineage: Bacteria > Verrucomicrobiota > Lentisphaeria > Oligosphaerales > Oligosphaeraceae > Oligosphaera. The sequence continues at coordinate 1,602 of JAAZKQ010000279.1, forward strand.
GGCGCTGATTGACCAAGCCATCTACAACGCGTCACGAATTTTTACCGCTGGACCCCGCTTGGATGGTGGCATTCTGCGCATGGTGACGCATCACACTTTCTACGATCCGCTGGTCTTCCGGAAATTCCGCCAGGCTTTTGGCGGCAAGTTGCGTTTCATTGTCTGCGGTGGCGCGCCGCTGGACCTTGAGTTGCAGATCTTCTTCAAGTATATGGGCGTGTTGGTGCTGGTGGGCTACGGCCTGACCGAGACCTCACCGGTGATCAGCTCGAACAGACTGGAGAAACACCGGCTGGGCAGCACTGGACAGCTCTTCCCCTGGCTTTTCCCGGAAAACGGCGGCGATTATACTTTCAAGGACGACGAGGGCAATCTCGGCAAGGACCTCCACGGCCAGTTGCTGGTCAAGGGCGATTGCGTCATGAAGGGCTACTGGCGGCATACCGACGCCAGCGCCAAGAGTTTTGAGGACGGCTGGCTCAATACCGGTGACGTCTGTTACTGCGACGCCGACGGCTACCTCTTTGTTGAAGGTCGCAAGGGCAGCATGATCGTCCTCATCGGCGGTGAAAAGCTGCATCCTGAACACGTTGAGGATGCCGTTAAGACTTCGCCGTTGATCGCGGAAGCGATGGTCATTGGCGAGAAATGCAAGAACGTCTATGCCTGCGTCAATGTCCAGGCGGAAAGAGTCAAGGACATCCCGAAGGATCAGCTCAAGAGGCGCATCAAGGAAGAGGTGCTCAAGACCACAGAGCACCTGGCACCCTTCCAGAAGCCCAAGGATGTGTTGATTCTGCCTGATTTCACGATGGAGGATGGCACGCTGACGGCGACCTTCAAGGTACGTCGCTACAAGGTCATGGAGCTCTATAAGCAGGATATCGAAGACTTCCTCCGCAACAACGGCGAAGAAGTGGCCACCAAGCGTGAACTGGGCATCGCCAGCTCGAAAATCCTGGAAAGCCTGGCCAACGGCAAAGTCATTGTCGGCAGCGGTACGGAAATTAAATACGACGGTAAAAAACGCTGACGCGGGAAAAAGCGAACGAGTGCTGAAAACACAGCGGCCGCCGGAGAACGGTTCTTCGGCGGCCGCTTTTTATTACTGCACGTGTTCTTTTGACTGCGTATTCAGGGCAAGGTCACGATTTGGAGATTGGCATTGGCGGTGGTCTTGATTTGGTGGCCGAGGTTGCGCAGTTCGCCGGCGTTGAGGCAGGCGGCGTGCCCGTCAGCGAAGCTGGTTGAGGCCTTGCCGGCATGGATGGTATGCGGCACACTCTGATCGGCTTCGAGGGTGGTGTCGGGATGGAATACCCAAAAGCCCTTGCCGAGATTTCCTTTAGCGTTGGATGCGCAGACTGCATCAATCATAATGACGGTTTCCGACGGCTGTTTCATCTGGTTGAGCAAGTGCGTGACACTGTAGCCAGTGCCGACGGGGTCAATAATGTAGTTTCCGAGTTTGGCTACGCGGGCGGCCTCAGTGGCGCCGTATTTATGCGGCATGGCAAAGGAGGCTCGGAAATTGCCGACCATGTTGGGGGTCTGCGTACTGTTGGACGGGCATTGAATGGAGGTCCAAGGCACATAGCCCGCATTGGGCACGCCATAAGCGCTGGTGGAGCTGGGCCCAAAGGTGAGAACTCTGAACCATGGGTGGTAGGCGGTGCCGCTGACATGAGCGGTGGTGACATAGACGTCGTCATACTCGGATGCATACAGCTGATGGGCCATCATCGCCTGTTTGTGATTGTTGAGGCAGCTGGTTTTGCGGGCGGCCTCTCGCGCCTTGGCCAGTGCCGGCAAGAGCATGGCCGCTAAAATGGCGATGATGGCGATGACAACCAACAGCTCAATCAAGGTGAAAACCAAGCGTTTTTTCATTGTGGGACCTCCCATGGATAACTTCAAGACGGTGCTCCATGTTCGCAGTAGAGAGCGCGGGCTGAGGCTGCCTGACAGGCGTCAAAAACGGCAGCAACTCAACACGTAACGTAAGTATAGCGGATTTTGTTGATGCTATCAAGGGCCCTCTCTCGGTTTTGCGAAAGCAGGATGCAACCGGTTGCCTATTGATAATTGGCCATTTTCCATTGCAAGGCACATGAAATGTCTGCCATCAATGGGTAACCAGTTACAAGAAGGGCCGATTGCCCGCGAAGAGCCAGAAATTCCGCCATTTGAGTTGTTATCTTCGGAGTCGCGCATCAACTTAAGCATTGACAATCCTATTGGTGAATGCAGGGATTACGGCTTGTAATTTCTATAATATCATGCAAGCCAATAGGTTGTATTTCTCTTTTCCGTGTTTCGTTAGTTGTTTTTTGGGAGGCTGCACGGACTCACGAGAATAGTTTGCTGGCTGGTTTGTCCACAAAAATCATGCCCCCCAAAAAACAAGGAGTTTCGATGATTCGCAGAGTTTCTTTCCTACTTCTGATTACTACGTTTGCGAGCATGGCAGCGCCGTTTTCAACGAGCCCAGCCGCTTGGTACGGGGCAAGCTCGTTCTTCTGGGATTTCCAACCTGACGCTATCTCAGGCGGGACAACAGGGGGAATGATCCTATACAAGGATGCGGTACACGCCGGCCAGGCGCTCATCGAAACAGTCGTCACACCCATGAAAAAACTTGGTCATGGCTGGGGAATCGCGGGAGTGAGATTGTATCGCGATTCCCAGCACTACTGGCAATTTGCAGTTGTTGACGTTCCTGATGAGCTTAAGTCGCGTCTGGCGCCGCTCTATGAACTTGGCGAGCAGTTCGAAAACAAATGGCCGTGCCGGGACAACTACACGGTCGAGAAAGTGTTTGGTGAAAAGAACACCTGGCAATACGGAACGTCGTATCGCTTGCGTCTTGAGGCGAATGCCGAGAGGGTGACTGCGACTGCGACGACCCTTGACGGGACGATTGTGTTTCAGAAGATCGTGAAACTCGGTGCCGCTGCCACGCGCGGGGTTCGCCCAGGACTCTTCGCAGGAGGCATGACCGCAACATACGAACAAACGACGGGCAGTTGGGATCAGATTGACCCCAACCCGCCTGAGGATGATACGGTCACCAAGATCCGCCCGGCGACGGATTTTCCCAAGTACTACTGCAATTCCTTTGTGCCTGATATCCAGGAAAAGGCCACTGGGTTCTTCTATCCAAAGCAGCTTGCCGATGGTCGTTGGTGGATGATTGATCCATTAGGGCGGGGATTCGTCGTCTTTGGCATTGACCACTGCTCCTACAACGGGCATTATTGCGAGGCATTGAAAGCGTATCCGCACAAGCTCAAGAACGACAAGAAGTTCAGGTCTCGCAAGGAATGGGCGGACGTGGCGCTCAAGCACCTGAAAGATTGGGGCTTCAATCTGCTCACGGCGGGAATCTCCTCCGAACTCACCCGCCAGGGGATTCCACACACCATTTTCATGGGACTTGGCAAGCAATTTTCAGCTCTCGGACCTGACTTTGCCATCGCTGCCGACCAAGGTGTTCCCGGTTCGGCCTTCCCCAATGTCTTCCATCCCAAGTTTCCCGAGTTCTGTCGCTTCGTCATTTCCAGGAGTTGCCAGTCAAGCGTCAACGATCCCTGGTTGTTTGGGGTTTTCATTGATAATGAACTTCGCTGGTGGGGAGACGGAAACCCTAAGACAGGGCTCTTCAACATCGCATTCGAACAGGAGTCGCAGCACGATGCCAAACAAGCAGCAGTCAAACTCCTCAAGGAAAAGTGCAATGGCGATCTAGCCACCTTTAACAAACAATGGCAGCTCAAGCTCGACTCTTTCGAACAACTCTCGCAAATGACGATATTGCCACAGGAAACGGAAGAGCAGATTGAAATCAAAAGGGCGTTTCTTGCGCTCGTCGCCGAAAAATACTTTGGTACAATCGGCACGGTTTTCCGTGAAATTGATCCCAACCACTTGCTTTTGGGCAGCCGATTTGCAGGAATGGACGGACATGACGAGGTGATCTGGAAAGCTGCGGGAAAATACTGCGATATCGTGACCTGGAATCATTACGGATACGTGGATTTGAATCTGGAAGCGGCGTTTTCGTCAAAGCCACCAGTGGGAAAACCGCTTGTGGAGGAATTTCACAAGGTCTACAATTGGACGCAAAAGCCGACCATGCTGACCGAATGGTCCTTCCCGGCGCTTGATTCAGGGCTCCCGTGCACATACGGCGCCGGCCAACGTTTCCACACTCAGGCTCAACGCGCAAGGGCGAGCGAAATCTATGCCAAGGCGCTCCTCGCAGTGCCATCAATGGTCGGATACGATTACTTCATGTGGGTTGATGAACCGGCACTCGGCATCTCAGGAAAATTCCCCGAAAATTCGAACTACGGCCTGGTCAACGAAGACTTGGAACCCTACCCGGAAATCACCAGCATGTTCGCGAAATTGCAGCAAAACCCAGGCGTGGCCAGGCGGCGGGATGCTCCTGTACAAAAACCTTTTGCATTCGTGAAAAAAGGAAAACTCTACGACCAATATCTTGCCCAAAAAACAAGCGGCGCGCCAAACCCGGTGTTCACGTTCAGCATTGGACCACAACAGAAGTCATTCAATGCCTCAAATGGAAAACTCAAGCTGGAGCTCCGCCAAGAGGACGCGCAGATCAAACTCTCGCTTGGCGAGCAACACTTCGGAAACTTCAATGTGATGCTTTGGCACGATAATGAAAGCGGCAAAAATACCTGGACCGATGTGAATCAATGCGATTCAGTGAGTATTTCGGCAGGACAAAATGCAATGGAAATCAATGTGATTGCACAAAAAGGCGCCAAAACGACTTCTTCCATCAAGGACCAGCTCACGCAGCGCCAGTTCAAAATCCATTACAAGCTCGTTCTTCTCCCGGAGGCGGACTGGTTTCTCTCGGAAATCGTTTCCGTGCAGCCAAGCGATAATCTGCCATTGGCCATCAAGGGTATTTTTTTCAGGTTGTATCCTGCCTTCCAAGTCATTCCACTACCGGCTGATATGGTGCCCAATCTCTGGAATGACAACCAAAAATGCGCTTGGCGCTCCAAGGATGACAAGCGATTCCTCGGTGTTACTGCCGGCCAAAACTTTGATATTACGCTTCACTATTGGACCGGCGGCGGTACGGCGCTCCATCCCGATGCATTCAGGAGAGTCGAAGCATGCGTCCCCGCCGG
>JAAZKQ010000280.1 GCA_012799755.1 Lentisphaerota bacterium
AAAAAAATCTGCGTTAATCTGCGCCATCTGCGGATAGAAAAAAGCGGCTGGAAGCCGCTTCTACTCTGCCGGGAAATGGGCGCTATGGGCTGGCCCTTGGACTTCCAAGCAGCCAAGCTGAAAAAAATCTGCGTTAATCTGCGCCATCTGCGGATAGAAAAAAGCGGCTGGAAGCCGCTTCTACTCTGCTGGGAAAGGGATGAGGTGGGGTGTTTTTTGTCTTTTACGGGCTGACTCCGGGGTGTCGGTCGTATATATTCAGCTTTTGTTTGGCCGGGCTGTGCTTGGCAGCGGCTTTTTGTGGTGCTTCAAGGAAAGGATGACGTGACGATGGACAAGAGTTTGACGGTGGCGGTAATCGGTTGTGGTGGTTTTGCCGCAGGTTTTGTGCCTTTGTTCAAGGCGCATCCGCTGGTGAACAAAGTCTATGTCTGCGATCTGTTTCGGGAGCGGGCGGACGCCTATGCGCAGAAGTTCGGCGTGGAGGTGCTGGCGTCTTTCGAGGACGCCTTGAAGCGTCGTGATATCAACGCCATTGCGATTTTCACGCAGCGTCATCTGCATGGGCCGCAGGTGCTGGCGGCTTTGGCCGCCGGCAAGCATGTGTATTCGGCGGTGCCGATGGCCAGCGAAGTCGAGCAGTGCCAGCAGATTGTGGAGCTGGTCAAGAAGAGCGGCCTGACCTACATGATGGGCGAGACCTGCTACTATTACCCCAGCGCCATGTTTTGCCGCGAGACCTACCGCGCCGGCACCTTCGGCAAGTTCGTCTATGGCGAAGCGCAGTATCACCACGACATCAGCCATTTTTCGCAGAAATTCCGTGACGATTTGAAAAGCGCCGGCATACCGCCGTTTTACTATCCGACACATTCCACGGCGATGCTGTTGTCGGCGGTGGATTCCTACGCGCTGAAGGTCGTCGCCTTTGGCTATGAGGATCAGGAAGACGACCTGATCTTCAAGAAGGGCGTCAACCAGTGGGACAATGTCTTCTCCAACTCCTATTCCATGATGAAGTTGGCCAACGGCGGCACCGCGCGCATCAACGAATGCCGGCGGATTGGCTATAAGGCGCCGAGTTCCTACGTGTCGTCCTGCTATGGCACTGAGGGCGGCTACCAGTTCAACAATGCGCAGCACCTGTTGACGGTCAAGACGCCACAGGGCGTGACGCTGACCGATGTCAGTGAGCGGGTCAATCCCGTGGTGATGACGGAAAATCGCCACGACCCCGAGTTCAAGCAGAAGGTCGCCAATCACCAATGGCAGTGGAACAGCTTTGCGCCTATCCAGCAGGCCGACGCGGCGCGCCTGCCGGAGAGCTACAAGGCGCCGGGCATACCCAACGGCCACATGGCCTCGCATCAGTTGCTGATTGATGATTTTTGCAAGGCCGCCGCCTTTGGCACGCTGCCGCCGGTCAATACCTGGGAAGCCGCGCGCTGGACCATTCCGGGCCTGATCGCCCATGAGTCGGCTCTGCGTGATGGCGAGGTGCTGCCGGTGCCGGATTGCGGCGCTGCGCCTAAAGCCTGAGAGCGTTCTTTTGCCATGTGTTGCAAGATAAAGAAAGCCCATAGCCCAAGGAGTCAATCGTGAAGAAATTGTCCAGCCTGTTTGTCATCATGGCTTTGTTTGTCAGCGGCGTTTTACGCGCTGACGTGAAGCCGGCGGAAATTTTTACTGACCGCGCGGTGTTGCAGCGTGGTCCGGCGACGGCGGTGTTCGGCACGGCCGACGCGGGTGAAAGCGTGACGGTGAGCGTGGCCGCGGCGACGGCCAAGGCCGTGGCTGACGCGGATGGTCGCTGGCTGCTGCGGATCAACCTCAATGATGTCGGTCCCGGCCCGCATAGCATGACGGTCAAAGGCGCAAAGAACGAGATTGTCCTGCAAGACATTCTCGTCGGGCAGGTGTGGCTTTGCAGCGGCCAGTCGAATATGCAGTTCGGTCTGGTGTCGGCTTTGGGCGGTCGGGATGAAATTCGGAACGTGACGAACGACCGCCTGCGCACCTTCAACGTCAGCTGCGTTGGCGTGCCGGAGGCGGCCACGGTGCTCAGGGGCAGTGGCTGGTTGCACACCATTCCGGCCAATGGCTCACGCACTGCCGTGGGCTATTATTTTGCCCGGGAGTTGCAACGCGAGTTGAATGAGCCGGTGGGCTACATCAATGCGTCCTGGGGCGGTTCGAGCATCGAATCCTGGTTGCAGCCGGAAACCACGGCTGTGTTGTCCGCCGATGCGCGTGCCGATTGGGAGAAAATCCTTGATGATTTGGCGCAGTATCCCGCGCGGCTGGAGCAGTTTCAGCAGGACGTCGCCGCCTGGGAGAAGCAGTACGAGCGCGCGGACCGCGAGTCAACGGGCGTGCCGGCGGATGAGGCCTGGCAGGCCGCCAACCTGAACAAGCTGCCGGGCAATGGCGCCGGCTGGCTGCGGACGGTTCTGGAACTGAGCGAAAAGGAAGCCGCCGGCAGTGCTTCGCTCAATATGCGTTACAGCGGCGTTCCCGGCAAGTTGTACTGCAATGGCCAGCTGGTCAGGGAGCATAGCCTGGCGACGATTGCGACCAATGTCAGCACTTGGGCGGGGATTGACAAGAAGTACCTCCAGCCTGGCAAGAACGTCATTGCCTATCGCTATTTCCGACCGGCCGGCGACTTCCGCCTGAACATTGAATTGCGCACGGCGACGGGCGTGGTCAAGCCCAAACCCACTTGGGAACATAGCATGGAGTACCGCTTCGCGGCCAATGCCGAGGCGGACAAGAGCTATCCGAAGATTGCGACGCGGCCGGTGTCGAACAAGACGCCGACTTACCTCTACAACGGCATGATTGCGCCACTGAAGCCGTATACGCTGGCGGGCGTGATCTGGTATCAGGGCGAGACCAATGCCGGCAAGGCCCGCTGGTATCTTGAGCATACGGAACAGCTGGTTTCGCAGTGGCGCGAACACTTCAAACACGAAACGCTGCCGTTCTACTGGTGCCAGCTGGCCAACTACATGGCAAAAGTTGACAAGCCGTCGGCATCCTGCGCCTGGGCGGATTTGCGTGGCGCCCAGACTGCCGCGCAACGCATTCCCCACACGGGGCAGGCCGTGCTGATTGACGTCGGTGAATCCGGCGATATTCATCCACTGGACAAGGAAACGCCCGGCAAGCGCTTGGCGGCGATGGCGCTCAATGACGTCTATGGCAAGAAGCGCCCGAGCCGGGGACCGCAGGCCACGAGCGTGGCGCTTGTTGACGGCAAGATCGCCGTGAGCTTTGCGAACCTCGAAGGCGGTCTGGTGGCCCGCGAGCTGCCGGCGCAGTATCCAGTGGCCTTGGTGGACAATCGCTTCGCGGACCTCAAACGCAATGCTCCCGGCGGAACGCTGGAGGGCTTTGCCGTGCAGGGCGGCGATGGCCAGTGGCAGTGGGCCGATGCGGTGATTGTGGGCAATCAGGTCATTGTTGACGCCGGCAAGGTCACGGCGCCCAAGGCGTTGGCCTACGGCTGGGAAAACAATCCGACCTGCAACCTGTACAACAAAGCGGGCTTCCCGGCCGTGCCCTTCAAGATGGCGCTGCCCTGAAGCAGGCGCCGGGGAGTGTGTTGGCCGGCGGCAAGCCGTGAATGACTGCCAAGCTCCTTGCGCGTAAGCGGTCAGCGATTGATGACAGACATTTTTTATCCGCAGATGTCGCAGATTTGCGCAGATTTTTTTTGAGAGTGGGCTGCATGGTGTAGGAAGGTCGCTGTGTTTGCGCTTTCCTGTCGCCTCTTTGGTTTTCAGCGCTGAAGGCGCAAAACATACCAGTGCCCTGAATGGGCACCACATACCAGCCTGG
>JAAZKQ010000281.1 GCA_012799755.1 Lentisphaerota bacterium
CAGGTTCCGCAGTGCTTCGCACAGCTCCACCTGGGGTTACTCATGGTATTGCCTCGCCGAGGCAAATCAAAGAGCAAACCCAAGCGTGTGTCTTTATGCTTAGGCATCTGGGGACGTCAGTCACAACACACACACCACTATTTTTCCGGTACGATTCAACGGAAACAACTTAACGCTTATGGGCTTCAGCCTGGAGTGGGCCCCTCTAAAAATCAAGCGCATCAGAGAGGTGCTACAGAAGACTGCCAAAAGAAACTGAAGATGTAAACGTAATTTCTGTACAGCTCCTTAGCAGGCATATTGCGTAGTGATTACAACGAGCATGGAGGATAAGGATGACAATGCGGAGCATAACGATGGCTTTTCTGGCTTTGGGAGCAATGGCGTTGGCGCAGGTGAACAGCGATACGCCGGGCTGGGTGCATTTTCCGGTTCCTGGTCTGGAGTTGCCGGAAGAGAGCGTGGTGGACATGGGCTTTCTCAATGCCGAGCCGGCGGGTCAGAATGGTTTTGTGCGGGCGGCGGGAGAGTATTTTGTGGATGATCGCGGCGTGCCTTTGCGTTTTTACGGCACGAATGTGACGGGCACGTCCTGCTTTCCTGAGATTGAAGACGGGCGCAAACTGGCGAAGCGGCTGCGGCAGTACGGCTTCAACTGTTTGCGGCTGCATTTCATGGACCCGGAATACAACCGTGAGGTAATCTGGGAGGACGCCAATGCGGGCACCTTGTCCGAGGAGCGTCTGCTGCTACTGGATCATTTCATTGACGCACTGGGGCGCGAAGGTGTCTACGTGAACATCAATTTGCATGTATATCGGCGTTATCCCGGCCAGCCGGTGCCGGAGGGCGACCGCACTTTTCGCGCCGGCAAGAATATTGATCGCTGGTATGACGAGTATCTGGCGTATCAGGAAGACTATGCGCGGCGGCTGCTCGGACGGGTGAACAGCGTCAATGGCCGGCGCTATGCTGAGGATCCGGCAATCATGTGCGTGGAACTCAACAACGAGAACACGATGATTGCCGATGTGCGCAAGTCAATCGCGCTGCTGCCGGAGTCATTCCAGGCCGAATACCGGCGTTTGTGGACGGCGTGGCTCAAACAGAAATATGGCAGTAGTGACGCATTGCGCGCGGCTTGGGCGCGCGGTGTGGAGCCGTTGGGCGAGATGCAGGTGTCGGAAAAGATGGGCTGGTACAATGAAAACGGCGAGGGTGCGGAGTCGGCTCTGGCCCCCGGTTCCGAGGGCGGCTGGCGCTGGCTGGCGACCAAGGGCGGCAAGAGCGTCTGGAATCTGCAACTGCAAATCCGTAACTTCAAGCTGCCGCCGGGGCTCTATACGGTACGTTTCCAGGCGCGCAGCGCCACGGCAAGCCGCATAGGCCACAGCGTCCTTCTCAATGGCGAACCCTGGCAGACACTGGGCTTGGCAAAGAGCATCACGTTGACGCCGCAATGGCAGGACTTCGAGTTCTACGGGCCGATTGCCGAGGCCGTAAATGACAAGTCTTTCCGGGTCAATGTGAATCTGTACAACAAGCCTGGCGATGTGGAAATACGCAGCTACGGCATCCAGCGCGGCGGTGGCGTGGGATTGCCGGAGGGTGAGAGTCTGGAGGCGGGCGTGCAACTGCCGAATGATCGCAGTTGCAGCGAGGTTCTGACGGACTACTGGGCTTTCATGATTGATACGGAGATGGCCGGCACGCGTCGCCTGGTTAACTACCTCAAGAAAGAAATAGGTTGTCGCATGGTGGTGACGGATAGCCAAGTGAGCTACGGCCGCATGGGCGGTCTACGGCGCGAGTCCGAGCTGAGTGATTACATTGACATCCACAGCTACTGGGAACACCCGCATTATCTGCAGGATGAGCAAGGCCGCAGGACGGGCTTCCGCATTCGCAACAGCGCGGCGGTGGCAAATCCTAATGGTGGCTCTGTGCCTCTGCTGGCCGGCTGGCGGGTTGTCGGCAAGCCCTTCAGCGTGTCGGAGTACAACATACCGGCGCCCAACGATCACAGCGCGGACCTCTTTCCCATGTTCAGCGTGGTTGCGGCGCTGCAAGACTGGGATGCCTTCTTCAGCTATACCTACCGCGATTTCGGCAAGGACTATGCGAACACAGTGCTGCGCAGTTATTTCCACCTTATCGGCCGCTCCAATCTGCTGGTGCATGTGCCTTTCGCGACGCTGCTGTACCGGCAGGGGCGTCTGGCGCCGGCCGCACGACGCACGACCATCGCGCTGCCGATGGCCTTGGTGCCGGAATACGCTCGACAGGGACTAGGCCCCGGACAGATACTCGGACAGCTTGGCGGCAAGGAAACTGCGGTGTTTACGCAGCAGCTGGCAGTTATGCTGGACGACGGCATCAGCGAGCCGGCGCTGCGCGGCGGCGATGGTCTGCCGCGCGTGGCTGAAGACGGCGCGATTGTCAGTGACGACGGCGCATTGCGTTTCCGTCATGACGATCCGGCGGGCGCATACCTGAGCCTTAATCTGCCATCGGCACGCATGCTTACAGGGCATGTCGCCGGGCGCGAATTCAGTTTGGGCGACGTGACAGTCGCGGTAGCCGAGCGGCCGTGGCCGCGGCCATTGCCGGCCTTCAGCTGCGTGACGCTGGTGGCATTGGATGGCAAGCCGATTGCCGAAAGCCGGAAGATGCTTTTGGCGGCATCGGGCCGTACGGAAAATCAAGGCATGAAGTGGAATGAGGACCGTACAGGCCTGAGCGGCCCGAAGGCTTGGGGCGAGGACCCGGAGTTATCGGAAATCGTCCCCATGAGCGTGGTCATTCCCGGTGGCGCGCTGACCCTGCGTGTGCTTGATGGCGGCGGCGTGCCGCGGGCCAGCCGCGTTGTTTCCGATGGCCGTTTCAGCGTCGGCAATGCGGAACAAAGCCTGTGGTTTCTCCTTGAGCGCCCTGCCACGCCGTAGGAACAACGAGTGTCAATGGCTGCCTGAATATTCCGATGGTAACTGGTCACCGATTGATAATTGGCCGTTTTCTGTTGCCTTGCAATGGAAATCATCCTTCGTGTCTACTATGTC
>JAAZKQ010000282.1 GCA_012799755.1 Lentisphaerota bacterium
AAACCGCACCAAGCTCTTGCAGGGCGTGACTACGGAGGTCAATGGCAACTGCGGTTTCTCACCCAGTTGCATACCCAATGAGGACGGCAAGCACCGCTGGCGTTCGCTGGCGGATTACGCGGCGTTGCTGGATTCTTTGCGGCCCGGGGTGAACAGCGTTGCTCTCTGTGGGCACAACAGCGTGCGCGCGGCAGTCATGGGCAATGACGAACGGGCGCCGACAGAGGCCGAAATGGCCCGCATGAAAGCACTGCTGGCGGCGGCGCTTGCCGATGGCGCGGCGGGCTTCTCCACGGGCCTGATTTATTTTCCGGGCAAATTTTCCTCGACGCCGGAGTTGCTTGCGTTGGCGTCTCTGCTCAGAGGCACGGGCAAGGTCTATGCGACGCACATGCGTAGCGAGGGCGATGCGATCGAAGCGGCATTGGAGGAGGCGCTGGCGATTGCTTCGGCTGCGTCATGCCGCCTTCAGATCAGCCATTTCAAGACGAGCGCTAAACGCAATTGGGGCAAGCTGCCGGCGCTGTTGGCGCGGATTGAGTCCGCCCGCAGCTCCGGTCTGGAGGTCTTCGCCGACCGCTATCCCTATGTCTATTCCTGCACGGTCTTGCGGCAGGTGCTGCCGCCGCCCTATGATCGCATCCCGGACATTGAGCACTTTTTGCGGGCGTCGCCTGAACGACAGGCTGAGGTCGCCTCGGCCCTGGCGCACAGTCCGCGGGACGTCGCGGCGACCATCTTGACGGAGGCAGCGCAACGGGGGCGCACAATCGGCGAGCTCGCAGCCGAGCAGGGCAAGAGCCTGGGACAGCTTTGCATGGAGCTGATCATGGCGGCGCCGGGGCAGAACGCGGCTTTTCGGGGCATGTCGGAAGCGAATTTGCGGGAAATCCTGGCGCAACCGTGGGTCTGCGCCGGTTCGGACAGCGTGTCGTTGCAACTGGATGATCCCAACGACTTTAGCCATCCACGCGCGGCGGGGACTTTCCCAATCTTCTTCCAAATGGTCGCCGCGACGCAGGGGCCGGCGGAGGCCGTGCGCAAAATGACCTCCCTACCGGCGGCGGTGTTCAATATCCCTCGGCGTGGACTGATCAAGCCCGGCTTTTACGCCGACTTGGTGCTGTTTTCACCCGAGCACTATCTGTCGCATGCCGATTATGCCGGCAACAGACAGGCGCCCGAGGGCGTGCGGCTGGTCATGGTCGCCGGCAAGACGGCTTGGGACGCGCGCCGGCCCGCCGAAGTCGCTCGCCACGGCCGCTTCATCGCCATTCCAGCGCAGTAAACGCAAAGGGGCAATGGAACCCCACTTGTCGTGCTCTTGCACGCTGAGTGATGCATTGGCGTTTGTTGGCGCCATTCGGCGGCGGCCATAAAACTATTTGGCGTAGTAGGAATAACTGAAGCGGATAGGGCCATTGCGGAAGTTGCGCCAGTTCTCCAGGGAGACATGCCCATCGGCAAAAGTAATGTTGGAGCCGACGCCGTGAGCGGTGGCGCTGTCGTAGTTTGTCGCGCTGGAGTTGAGAACCCGACAAAGGCGCTCGTAATAGCCCTGTGAGTCGGTCGGGCCGATGAGAACTGCCCAGCAGTCGCCGAAGAGCATGGTTTCGGATGGCGCCCGGAGAGTGCCGAGGGTAATCGGCGCCTTGGTGTTGTTGTCGCCGTTGTGGATACTTTCATTTATACCGTAACAGGGCTTGATTTTGCAGCCGGGGTAGATTTGGTTGCTGAAATAGCCGCCGTAGTTGCGCAGGTCGGCGTCGGAGCGCACCGGGCAGATGTAACTATTGGCGTCGCCGACGTAGGGATAGATGGCGCTGAACCAGATGGCGGGCTGTTGGGCCAAGGGCAGGTTGCGATGGGTGCCCCAGTGCCAGAAAGGAAAGGTGTCGTCATAATCGCCCAGGTACATGTTCATCGCCAGGCCAAGCTGCTTAAGGTTGGATGCGCAGGAGATTTGCCGGGCTTTTCCCCGGGCTTTGCTCAGTGCCGGCAGGAGCATGGCCGCCAGAATGGCGATAATCGCAATGACGACCAGCAATTCGATCAGGGTGAAACGAAGTTTCTTCATGGCGCAAGACCTTTCTGCTTCAGGCTTGGAGAAAAATGATCAGAATACAACGTCATAAGTTTACAACATTTACAGAACCATAACAAGGAGTTGCAGGAAAGATTTTTCGCTTCTTCCCAATCGCTTAGCCGTTGATAAAGTGGACAGGGCGGACAGAGTAGAAGCTGCTTTCAGAGCCGCTTCCGGACAAGTGGACAGAGTGAACAAACACCTGGTTTCCCAACCGTGCTGCGTGCTTGCACACCCGCGGCGTGACATGATCCCGCAGATAGCAACACGCGCTCAGCATCCCCCGGCCGCGAAGCGACGGAAGCGCCCGAAGGCGCAAAACGTACCAGCCAAAGGCAAGTATTTGAAGGCGTGCCACATAGCAGACACGCAGGACGCTTTCCATTACAAGGCAACAGAATGCGGCCAATTGTCAATGGGTGAACGCTTACGAAAAAAGTCCATGTCGTCGCCATTTGCCGGCTGTGGAAAATCCGCAGCTTCGGGGACTGCCGCATGGTGCTCACGCCCTTTGGGTTGACCTTTTACTGGCAGGCCATGGCGGGCTGAAGTAGTGCCTATGTGTCGTGGACCTTATTCCCAAAGCAGTTCGTAGATGAACTGGGCGCCGTTTTGACCTTTGACGGCAAGGGCGATTTCGACGCCCTCGGCGGTTTTGGTCACGGGCAGGGTTGCGAGACGTTCGCCGTCGGTACGCAGAGCCCAGGCTTTGGGTGTGCCCGGGCGGGTGCTGCGGATGAGAACCTTGGCGCGGCCATTGCGGACAAGGTGGGGAAGCTTGCCCCAACTGAGGAGGGTCTGGCGTTCCTGCTCGGCGAAACGGGCCTCGGTGTTCTGCAGGTCGGTGAGGTGGGTGATGAGAATATGGGGCGACTGGGTCAGGGGGCTGTCGTCAAGACTTGACGCCCAGACCGTGGCGTCGGTGTCAAGGATGGTGATGCGTGCCGCCTCGGTATCAATGCTGGTGCCGGCGGGCGCGAAGGCGCCGGCGGTGCGGGCGGTGTCAAGGATCATGGTGTCTTCGGCAGGGATAATGCTCAGCTGCTTGTTGGGGGACTGGCGCGGCACGGGACTGGCGTTGAGATCGGTGAGGTTGCCCTCAGGGAGCCATTGGTTTTCTCGCAGCCAGGTGTCCAGGGCAACCTTGGCGTCCTGACCGAGGACCTCGCCGACAAAGTTTTTCTTGCCCTGTGGTGCCTTGTTGCTCAGTGCCATGCTGACATCGGCCGGCGCGGGGGTGTTGGCGTCAGCGATGAAGGCGCCGACCTGTGCGTGGGCGTTGAGCGCTCGCCAAGCGGGAACGAAGCTGCCTTCGGGGCGTCCGGGGTGTTCGCTGAGGTGCTCCGGGTGTAGGGTAATGGCGATGGTTTTGGCGGCAGGGAGCATGTCCTGGCGGAGGTAGAGACAGAGCGTGGCGCGTTCAGCTGCTTGGTTGAGCGGGTCGCGAACCATGTCGAAGTAGTTGGTAACGCCTGGTTTATAGATGGCGCTGTTGCCATGAGCGTAGGCGAAGCGCCAGATGCCGGCCCAGTCCTGGATGGCGCCCAGACAGCCGGTGAGGATGCCGCCGACGCCACGGTAGCGGCCGGGGCCGGAGTAGTTGTATTCAGTGATGGTGAAGGGCTTGTTGAGCAGGCGGGTGAAGGAGTTGGAGTCGCCGCCAATGGCGCCGCGGGCGACAACACTTTGGTTCGGGCAGTGCGACGGCAAGCGCCAGCGAGTTTCCAAGAAGGATGGGTGGTCAATGTAGAAATGGTCGTCCACGTAGTCGAATTGGCTGCGGGCCAGCTGCATCCACGCTGCGTTGCCGCCGAAATTCATGTCGGTGAGCAGCGCTTTACAGCCGAGTTCATTGCGCAGGAAGGACTTCATTTCGGCGAACATGGCGTTCTGGGTGTCCAGGAAGAAGAGGCTGAGGTCGCGGGCGGCGGCGTCCGTAGCGTCCTTGATCACGAGATTAGTGAGGGCATCGGGCAACTCAAGTTCCCATGCTTGGTTACGGGTGGCGGCGCTGCCGTATTTTTTGGTCAGCCAAGCGTTCCACGCGTCGAGCCAGAGCGCCTTGACGCGATCGTCACGGTCGTTGATGGCGTAGGCGCCCAGGGTGCCCTCGTTGATCATGGAGAGCCAGGCCAGGGCGGGGTCTTCGGCGTAGGTCAGGCCGGTGTAGGGATTTTTGTGGAGGAGGAAGTTCCGGGAGAAGGTCTTCCAGTTTTCCATGGCGATTGGGCAGACGGGGAGGAGGTATTTGAAGTCGCGCATATTGAGGACGCCCTCGGCGCCGGGCCAGATTTCGCAGGCGTAGACTCGTCTGGACACATACATGTCGGTGGTGGAGTACATGCCGCGTTTTTTCAGTTCGGCGAAGAAGAAGTCGAGTTTGTCCATGGTGTCGGCCCTGAGTTTGGTGGACTGGCCATTGCTGCGGTCGACGAGGTCGTTTTCGTGGTGGTGGAAACGGACGGTGTTGTAGCCGAGGCGCTGGAGGCGTTCGGCCAGTTCGGCGGCTTGCTCGTGGGGATTGATTTGGCCATTGCCGCAGAAGTTGATGCCGTAGAAGCGCTGGGCTTTGCCGGGGAGATTTTCGAACTCGAAGTGCTTGCCGACAGCCTTGACCCAGCCGTGCTTGCCGGCGGGGGCGTCGAAGTAGTCCATGGTGGAGAAGTCGAGCGCTGAGCCGGGTTTGACGCCGAGGACGGTATCAAGGGGTATCCAGTCTTCGCCGGCGGTAATGACGGTCAACTCGGGGCGCTTGAGAGTGAAGGCGCCGGGCAGTTGCAGGTCAAGGTCAAAAGCGATGACGTCTCCGGCTTTCCGTGGCTTGTTATTGCTGTCGCTGCCGACACGAATGACAAAGGTGTCGCCCCACTGGCGATTGTCTTGAAGGAGGATATTGGCGGGCTGACGAAAGGAGAAGACGATGGTGCCGCAGGTGGTTTCCAGCGCAATGCGGGAGACGGGGCCGGATTCGATACGCGTTTGGTCAAGAACAAGGGGGAAGGGCTTGGCGGGTCTTTCATCAATTTGGTAGTTGTGACCGAGGAGGATGCTGGTGGGGAAATAGAAGCCGACGTAGAAGCTATTAAGGACAACGTCTTGCTGGGTAGCGAGTTTGTAGCTGAGCAGCTGGGTGTTTTCGTTGATGGTGGTGAGTTCGAGATCGGAGGTGAACGTGACGCCGTTGTGGGTGATTTTGCCGTGGAGGGCGCTGTCTTCGAGGCGGCTGCAGTCGGGGCTGTTGATGTGGGCGCCGGTCCAGCCGGGGTAGAAGAGGGCGGGGAAGAAGGAGATGATTTGCTGGTCGCGGTAGGTGACGGTGCCGCCGGTGGAACGCTTGAGTTCAAGCGTCCAGTCGGTCTGGGCGGCGATAGTGATGGAAGTGAAGAGGATGCTCAGTAGCGTGAAGGGACGTGTGAACATGGCTGTTCTCCTGAAATGGTCGTGTTGAAACACAGTTTGAAGGGAAAAAATCAACCGTAAGCGGTCAGCGATTGATAACAGACATTTTTTATCCGCAGATGTCGCAGATTTGCGCAGATTTTTTTGAGAGTAGGCTGCTTGGTGTAGGAA
>JAAZKQ010000283.1 GCA_012799755.1 Lentisphaerota bacterium
GTTTGGCCGGAACCAAACTGTGCTTCCATAGTGTTTTTTTCAGCGGAAATATCACGAGCAAAGCACTGTTATCAATGAGTGACCGCTTACTTTTGTTTCAGATTGTGTGAGCGGCGGCGTCTTGTCAAAACGGCAATATGAAGTAGGATAGAGCAGGGCAAGTATGCCTGCTTTCGGGTGAGAGTCTGTTCCCCCCTGTTTTCAGGAGTTATGCGATGAAAAAGAATATTCTGTTGTTGCACACGCATGACACCGGTCGCTGCATTCAGCCTTACGGCTATGCTGTGGAGACACCGCACTTGGCTGCGTTTGCCCGCCAAGGCGCCTTGTTCCGGCAGGCATTTAACTGCGGGCCGACCTGTTAGCCCGCCCGGGCGGCGCTGCTGACGGGTCAGGTGCCCCACGAATGCGGCATGCTCGGCTTGGTACACCGGGGCTTCGGGCTTGACGACCCCGGCAAGCATCTCGTCAACTACTTGCACGGCAACGGTTATCGCACAGTCCTGGCTGGAATTCAGCATGAAACCAGCGACAAGCCGGCAACGCTGGGTTACGAAGAGAACATTCAGGCGCCCATGGACAAGTCCATCAGCGATCTCGGCCGCCGCTTTATGGCTCGCGACAGTGTCCACACTGAGCGCGTCTGCGAGCTCCTGCGCCAGGCCCAGGAGCGGCCTTTTTTCATTTCACTGGGGCTTTTTTCCACGCACCGGCCCTTCCCGGAGGAGCCCGATGCGGACCTGGAGGCGAATTACTTGCGGGGGCCGCTGCCCATCTTGGACAATGATGATTGTCGGCGCGACTGGGCGGCATTTTGCACCATGGCCCGTCATGTTGACCGTTGTTTCGGGCAGGTATTGACGACGCTGGCGGAGCAGGGGCTGGCCGACAGCACTCTGGTCATTGTCACCACTGATCATGGCCCGGCCTTTCCGTGGATGAAATGCAATCTCAACGACGCTGGTTGTGGCGTCATGTTGATGCTGCGCATGCCGGGCATGCCTGCGGGCGTTGTCAGCGATGCGCTGGTATCGCATCTGGACGTCTTTCCCACGCTTTGCGAATGGACTGGGCTGCCCCGGCCACAGCATGAACTCCGCGGTCGCTCGCTCATGCCCTTGTTGCGCGGCGAGGAACAGGAACTGCATGATGACCTCTTCGCGGAGATCAATTTTCACGTTGCGCTGGACGTCCAGCGCAGCGTCCGCAGCAAGCGCTATCGCTATGTGCGGCGTTACGACGACTATGAGCGCGTCATTCTGCCGAATATTGATGACGGCCTGAGCAAGCGCTTTTTGCGGCGCGAGGCCGACTTGGATGCACGGGCGCGCATTCCCGAAGAACAGCTCTTCGATCTTTACTACGACCCGCTGGCCTGTCATTCCGTAGCCGCTGAAGCATCCCACGCGCCGGTTTTGGCGGATATGCGCCAGCGCCTACAGTCATGGATGGTCGCCACGCAGGACCCGCTGCTGGCCGGCCCCCTAAAGGCGCCGACCGGCAGCCGCCTCAGCCGCCAAGACGGCCTTGAACCTTAGAACAGCGACTGGGCGCCGCCGGAACAGTAAGGCGCCGCACTGCCGTGACAGGCGGCGCCGCAGCGTTTTTTCCCACCACCAATTCTTCAACGGAGGAACAGCATGGACAACAGACCCAATGTCGTGATGATCGTGATTGACCAGATGCGCCGCAGTGCGCTGGGCGTCAATGGCCACGCCTGTGCCGCGCATACGCCCCATCTTGATCAACTGGCGCGCGAGGGCGTCAATTTCACTCGGGCCTACTCGGCCTGCCCCTCCTGCATCGCGGCGCGGGCGAGCATGTGGACCGGCCTGGAGCACATCAACCACGGCTTCACAGGCTATGATTCGCGCCCCGAATGGCACTATCCCGTGACCTTGCCGGGCGTGCTGGCCAAGGCCGGCTATCACACCCAAGGTGTCGGCAAAATGCACGTCGAGCCCGCCAGGAATCTCATCGGTTTTCACAATGTCGTGCTTCACGACGGCTTTTTGCACGACAAGCGCCGTCGCTATCGCTGCGCCGCCGAGTACGATGATTATCTGCCCTGGCTGCGTGAACGCCTGGGGCCGGCGGCAGACATCTGCGACGTCGGCCCCGGTTGCAACGGCTACGCCAGCCGTTGCTGGCCCTGGGATGAACGCTGGCATCCCACCAGCTGGGTCACCAGCGAAAGCATCAATTTTCTGCGGCGTCGCGATCCCACCAAGCCATTTTTCCTGAAGGTGTCCTATCATCGGCCGCATTCGCCATTGGACCCGCCGCAGAGCTACTTCGATATGTACGCGGATGTGGAGTTTCCGGCGCCGTTGCGCGGCGACTGGGTTGAGCATGAGCTGTCCTACGGGCAGACTGAAAATCCCGTGCCGCATGCCAAGTCTTTCCGGGAGCGGGCGCGCAAGGCCTACCATGCGCTGATCTCGCAGATTGACTACGAGCTGAACCGGCTGTTCATTGAATTGACCGACCGGGATCTGTGGGACGAAACGCTGATCATGGTTGTCGCCGACCACGGCGATATGCTCTATGATCACAATTTTGTACGCAAGTCGTTGCCTTTTGAGGGCAGCAGCGGCATA
>JAAZKQ010000284.1 GCA_012799755.1 Lentisphaerota bacterium
CATCGCCGCCATAGCCGGCGCGCGCGAAGGCCTGCCCGTGGCCATCCTGACCCATGACAAGGACATTGCGCAGTTGGTTTCAACGGAAGTCCAGCTCCTGCAAGCGGTCAAGGGCGACGTCTGGGAAAGTGTCGGCCCGGTCGAGGTCGAGGCGAAATTCGGCGTGCCGGTGGAGCGTTTGGGCGACTATCTATCACTGCTGGGAGACAGTTCCGACAATATTCGCGGCGTTGAGGGCGTCGGGCCGAAAACCGCCGCGAAGCTCCTGCAAGACTACGGCAGCATTGACGGCATTCTGGCGCATCTGGATGAGATCAGCAGCGAACGCCTGCGGGAGAATCTCCGGGCCGCCGGCGATTTGCTGATGCGTAATCGCGAGTTGGTGCGCCTGGACGCGGCGCTGCCGGAGGCCTGGACGGGGCTTGACAGCATCCGTCGGCGGGCGCCGGATTGGGCGCGCATCAAGAGCCTCGCAGAGACCGATGGCTTCAAGTCCACGCTGGCAAGCATCAATGAGAAGCAGCAGCGGGGCCAGCAACTGAGTCTTTTCTGAGTTGTTGCGCGGGGGGCGGGAATGGGAGATGCGCGGCAGGGCGTTTCGTTTGCGGGGTCATGTCACGCTGCGGGCTGCAAGCCCGCAGCACGATCGGGAGACAGATGATGTGGTTGTGGCCGGCGGGGCGGGAAAGCGGTTGGAAGCCGCTTTTACTCTGCCGGGAGACACGATGCACGCGTCCCATTGTCCCATGCCATAGGGCCCATACGTCTCATACGTCCCCTACGTCCCATAAAATAAAAAAAACACGCCAAAGGCGTGTGACATACCCACCCGCCGCCGCGTGCGCCACAATTTATTTTTGCATTGGCGTAAGCGACCGATATGAGCTAATGTATGCGCACCTGACGCCTCCGCATGATGCGTATTTGTCACCTATGATTAAGGAGTGAAACATGGAAGTAATCATTCGTTCCAGTCGTGAAGAAGCCGAAAAAATGACCGCCGCCTTGCTGATAAGGGCCGTGAAATCCAAGCCGGATTGTGTCCTGGGACTGGCGACCGGCCGGACAATGGAAGCCGTCTACGCCGAGGTGGCGCGACTCCACCGCGAGAAAGAGGTGGACTTCTCGCAGGTCTGTACCTTCAATCTGGACGAGTATATCGGCTTGGCGCCCGATCACCCGAACTCGTATCGCTATTATATGCAGGAAAAGCTATTCAAGCATATCAATATTGACCCGCAGCGGACTTATCTGCCCGATGGTCTGAGCAAGGACGTGAAGCAGGAAGGCCCGCATTACGAGGCGCTGATCCGCTACCGCGGCGGTATTGACTTGCAGTTGCTCGGAATCGGCGAAGACGGCCATATCGGCTTCAATGAGCCACTCTCAAGTTTCACGTCGCGGACCCGTGATGTGACCCTGACGCCGGAGACGGTCGCCCAGAACTCGCCGCAGTTCGAACGGCCGGAAGATATGCCGCGGCGCGCTTTCACCATGGGTGTGGGCACCATCCTGGAGGCCCGGCGGATTCTCATGCTGGTGACCGGCAAAGCCAAGGCACGCGTGCTGGCGGCGGCAGTGGAAGGGCCTATGGCGGCGATGGTGCCGGCGTCGGCGCTGCAGCTGCATCAGAACACCGTGATCATTGCTGATGCGGACGCCGCCGGCGAGTTGCGGATGCAGGAGTACTACCGCTGGGTGCTTGAGAATGACCCGCGCTGGCAGGACTTCCGGTAGTTGTATCTTTTTATCCGCAGATTAGCGCAGATTAGCGCAGATTATGGCGTCCTGTCTTGCCGCTGCGCGGCAATTCACGACGCCGGTTTGTTGTTGCCTCACGCAAAGACAGAGCGAGGCCAAAGCTCAGGGCTGGGCTCCGAGCTTTGGGAGTGAGGCTTTTTCCGTCGTTCCGTGGCCGCACGCTTGCGTGCGGCATGCGTCTGTTTCTACTTGATGGGGAAGATTTTCGCGGCGACATCGGTCGCCAGCGGGCCTGGTTCGAGCAGCAGGAGGCCATTGCGCGCTTCCAGCTCTTGGCTGTGGCTCACGCTTCCTTTCCAGGTCTCCCACCATTCTACGCGGTAGCGTCCGTCCTTGCCGACTTCGACGCCGTAGCCGGCCGCCGGCAGCGGCGTCACTTGTTTCTGCACGTGGTTGAACCAGGTGCTCATGCTGTTCTGCAGCCAGACAATGCCCACGCTATCGCAGATCATGCCCGCGCAGACTACATCGCGGTGTACAATCCGCCGGCAGCCGGTGAAGATGAAGTAAGGAATGCGTATCCAGTCCTTACCGTGGTTTTCCACCCGGATGCGCCGCTGCCCGGCGGGCACCGCTATGGCCAATTCCTCGTCGTATTCGCATTCCCACAGCTGCCACTGCTCCCGCCATTTTGACGATTTGCCGATGCTCTCGCCGCAGGGGAATTCGCGATCCAAGGCCAGCTCGTCGTCAATGTATATCTTCAGATGGCCGGAATTGGACACCCTGTCAACCTTCAGCTTGAAGTGCCCATCGGCGGGATAATTCACCAGGAAGGTCGGGAAGGTACGTATGCCGCTATGGCCTTCGCCTTGCAGCGTTGAGAGCAGCTCCTGGTCGTCATTGATGCTGCCGTCCGCCGCGATTTTGAACTCCGTCGCCGCGGCTTTGCGGAAGCCCGCGACTGTCCTGATCACGGCGTCATTGGCTCCTGGCCCGGCTTCGCTTGGCGGTATTTCCGGTTTGCGAATGGCCAGCGGTCGCCACACTTCGCGGCCAAAGGGCAGGCCATTTACGAAATTGCGCAGCGCCTGGAAGTGGAAGTAGAGATTGTTTGGGGCGATGTAGTTCTCATGCCACCAGGACATGGGATTGCCATTGCAGCCGCTGCAGATGGCCGCCCAGCCCGAATTATGCAAGTACCAGCCCGTCGGGTCCTTGTCTGCTGTTGTCGCATGACTGCGGATGCCGAATTCAGCGAAGACATGGGGTTTGGCGTGATTCTCCCGCTGTATCTGGCAGTAGCGGATCGTCGGCACAGCCACGTTCAAGTCGTCATTGGTGTAGCAGTGCGTCTGTACGATGTCCATCTCGGGGATTTCCCAGCATGCCACCGGGCCGGTCTTGCTCCACCAACTGGTGCTGATCAGGTGATCGTAGGGGTCAAGCGCGGCCAGGAAAGGCGCCATTTCGCGATGCCATTCAATTACGGTTTCAGCCGGACTGCCCGCCCAGCCTTCGAACTCATTGCCGAACTCCCAGCACATGATGCGCTGGCTGTAGGTCCAGCGCGCCACCGTGTAGCGTAGGCGTTGGCGATAGAAGCTCTTGGCTTCCTCATTGGTGAACCAATCCACCACTTTTTCGCAGGGGCCGCCATTGGCGCTGTTATAGGGATTGCCTTTCCAGCCCGGATTGCGGAAGTCCTGATGGGTGTCCATACACATCATGTAGTACATGTCCAGCTCTTCGGCCAGGTCCAGGACGTAGTCAATCTGCGCCGATTGCTTCTGCCGATAGTAGCCCAACTGCCGCTCCCATTCAATGCCGAAACCCTGGCTGGACATCCACCAGCGATTCCAGTTCTCGCCATGCGCCGCCATGGTCTCCAGTGCCTTGGTTTCCCCGTAGGGGCCGGGGCGATAGATCGGCACGTTATGCCCTATCGGCACATGGCTCTCGCCGTTGTCGTGGATGAAATAATAGGGGTCAAGGGGGCTCTGGCGCACAAAACCGCGCTCCTTGCCCGCGACAACGCGTATTGGCGCCGGCAAGCTATACTCGACCCGCCCGCTGCGGTCGCGCGCCACCAGTTTCACTCGCATCTCGCCGAGCCCCAAGCCCACCAGCCGCACTTTCCAGCAAGCATCGCCCTGGGGATAAAAGGCCTCAAGGCCATCAATGCGCTCCATTGCATGGGGCTGCATGAAAAAGCCCGGCAGGACATAACTCGGCCCCCAGGAGCAGCTTACTTCGGCGTCCAAGCTGACATCCTGCGGATCGAAGGGATTGTCCCAGGTGCCGCGCAGGTCCACATCAATCTCGCACTTGCGATACTGCGTCACTTCTGCCGGCGCGGTCGCCGTCAGCGACAGGGGCGCGGCCATATCCACTCGACAAATGGGATAGCTCGTCGGCATCGTCACGAAACTCAGTTCGGCGCTGAGTTCGAGGCTGTCATCCTCGGGAAAGTCCCTTTCCTTGGTCAGGCCGAACTCCAAGTTTTTGCGGCCTTTGCCGCCACTGGTGGTGCGCGCGCTACAATAATCCGGCACGGCGATGGCGATGCCATTGCCGGCGATCCGCCCGATTTTCATAAGCTTGTAGTGCGTGTCAAAGGCATTCAGCAGCGAGGTGTTCAGCCAGGGTTCGACCAGCGCGCGGTCCATGTCGTCCTGCGCATCCAGGGACATGGCGCCGCGCACGGCGGCGACCAGCTTCAGGGGGCCGGTCTTGCGCAGCAGCAGGCGGAGGCGCAGACCGGCGGCGCTGGGCGTCAGCGTCAACTGGTAGCGCAGCGGCGGCGCATTTTCGCGCGTGCCCCAGAGGCCCTCCAACTGCAAATCGCCGGCGACCAGCGCGATCTTCTCCACCGTGCCGGCGGCCATGGTCTCGTAGACATAATTGTCATGCCATTGGAAGAAGCCCAGTCCGGCGGCGGCGCCGCCCTTTGGCGTCAGGCGCAGTCTCGCCGTCTGGCCGGACAGTTCAATGGCGCCCAGCGGACATTCCAGCCGGTAATCCTGCTCGTTCAGCTTCGTCCACGTCGCCGCTTGCGCCGCCACCGGCATGCCGGCCAAGACCATGACGCCCAGTATGCCGCCAAGTAGTTTGCTTGTCATCGTCAGTCGTTCCTTTCTGGCATTCCATGATTTCTCCGCAAGATCAAGCCGGCCAGCGCACGACTGGCATTGCCGCACGCAAGCGTACGGACACGGAACGATCTTCGCGCCTTCGCGTGAGACAAAAACAAAGACCTGCAGCGTGAATTGCCGCGCAGCGGCTAAAAACGGGTGGAAGCCGCTTCTACTCTGGCCGGAGGACAGACGATGGAGCGCGGCGGGTATGGACTTCCAAACAGCCAACCTTAAAAAATCTGCGTAAATCTGCGTAATCCGCGGATAAAAAACCTTCGCGGCTCAGCTCGCCGCCATGGCGACAAAGCGTCGGAGATTTTCTTGGCCCATGCTGATGCCCATCAGCACGTCCTCAATGCCCTCGTATTCGATGGAGAAGGCGCCGGTATAGCCCTTCGCCACCAGTATCCGCACGCATTGCGCGACGGGCACGTTGCCATGACCGATAATCGCTGAACGCCGCCAATTGCCGCCACGCGACTGGCGCCAGCCGCGGCCCGGGAAAACATCCGTCCCCGGCTTGAGATGGTTATCCTTGGCGTGACAATGTCGCGCAAAGGGTGCCAGACGCCCCACCGCGATCGCATGATCGTCATCAACGCCGCCAAAATTGCCGATGTCAATGGTCAGCCCGAAGTTGCTGTGATTGACCGCTGTCACCAGCTCTTCCATGCGCAGGCTGTCTTGACAGATTTGCCCGTGGTTCTCTATCGTGGTGACGATACCCTTGTCTTCTGCGTAGCGGGTGATTTCCCGGCAGCTGTCAGCTACCAGCGGCAGGACGGCATGAAAACTGCGCAGGCCCTGGTAGTCAGCGGGGTAGGAAAAGAAAGCGTCATGCCGCAGCAGGGGTGCGCCAAGCAGTGCGGCGATATCCACCTGCTGTTTTACTCGGGCGAGCTCCGCCTGTGGGTCAAAGCGGTCATTGGCGCCCAAGAGATTGGCGCCGAAGGTATAACTAGCAATGGGCAATTCAAGCGCTGCCGCCTCGTCCCGCAGGCGCCGCGCGTAGTCCTCCTCGCTCATGCCCTCTTCGGCTTGGATACCACAGATTTCGATGGAATCAAAGCCCATTTCCTTGGTTTTGGCCACCGCTCCGCTTTGCGTCATTTCGCCACTGCGGATCAGACGGATAAAACTGTAGGTGCTCACGCCGACGTTCATGATCCTTGCTCCTCATGCAGACTCTTGGCAAACGGTAGAAAAGAAGCCTCCGCGACTGCCGGCAGCCGGGAGGGTAAACCGCACGCTTAATATGCGGCCATTTCAGTTCATGGCAAGAGGGGACAGGGCAGGCGGAGGGGGAAATTGCCGCAAACGGCAAGACGCGCCGCACGCCTTGCCGCACGCAAGCGTGCGGCCACGGAACGAGTGGAAAAAAGTCCGCTAGCGTTTGTCTGCGGATAAAAAGGGCAGATATACAGCCATCCTACGCCAAACCGGCCCACTCTCAAAAAATAATCTGCGACAATCTGCGTAATCTGCGGATAAAAAAATCCCGCAGGCTGTTTATTCCAGCGCGCTGATGTCGAGTTTGCAGACGCGGGTGACTTCGGACTCGGTGGTCAGGCCTTCTTTGACTTTGAGGTCGCCATCTTCCTTGAGGGTGCGCATGCCGTGTTTTTTGGCGATTTGGGTCAGTTCGGCGCTGTCCTTGTGGGCATTGATGGCTTGGCGGAGCTCGTCGTTGATTTCCATGAGTTCGAAGATGGCGACGCGACCGCGGTAACCCGAGCCCAGGCAGTTGCGGCAGCGTCTGTTGGGATCGTCGGCGCTGCGGCCGCTGCCGTGACAGACCGAGCAGATGCGACGGACGAGGCGCTGGGAGGCTACGCCAAGAAGCGAGGATGAGATCAGGAAGCTCTCAACGCCCATTTCCAGCAGGCGGCTGATGGCGCCGGCCGCGTCGTTGGTATGCAGCGTGCTGAGGACCAAGTGGCCGGTGAGAGCGGCGTGAATGGCGATTTCCGCTGTTTCGCGGTCACGAATTTCACCGACGAGGATGACGTCGGGGTCTTGGCGGACGATGGCGCGCAGGCCGTTGGCGAAGGTCAGGCCGATTTGGGCGCGGACGTGGATTTGGGTCAGGCCTTCGAGCTGATATTCAACGGGGTCCTCAATGGTGATGATCTTGCGGTGTTCGGCATTGAGGATGTTCATGATGCAGTAGAGCGTGGTGGTTTTGCCGCTGCCGGTGGGGCCGACGATAAGGATGATGCCGTGGGGCATATTGAAGAGTCGCGAGAGTTTTTCCTTGGTATCGGGCAGGAGGCCGACCTTGTCCAGATCGAAGATGGCTACGTCCTTCTGCAAGAGGCGCAGCACGATGCTTTCGCCGTGCATGCAGGGGACGGTGCTGACGCGGACATCAATGGGATTGGCGCCGGCAGGCAGGTCAATGCGGCCGTCCTGGGGCAGGCGGCGCTCGGCGATATTCATGCCGGCGAGCAGCTTGATGCGCGAGGCGATGGCCGCGTACTGATTTTTCGGCGGTCTGAGAATGGTTTGGAGCAGGCCGTCAATGCGAAAGCGAATGGCCACGTCGTGTTCGGTTGGTTCGACATGGATATCACTGGCGCCCATTTCCTGGGCGCGGGCGAAAATGTCATTGACCAAGCGGACGATGGGCGCTTCCTTGGCCAAGTCGCGCAGGGCCTGCTCGCTGTCGCCATCAATGGCCAGACCGCTGCTGAACTGGTCGGGATTGTCGTAGAGGGAGGTAATGAAGCGTTCGATGAAGGAACGTCGAGCGAGGATGAATTCGGCCTCGGCATCGTAGAGTCCTTTCCAGGCGTGGGCGAGCCGACCGGCATCATAGGGCGAGGAGATGGCGATGACGGCTTTCTCGGCATTCCAGATGATGGGCAGACAGTTTCCCGCGCTTAGAAAGTCATAGGTGACGTCGGGATAATAGCTGACATCGCGGATTTCTTCTTCGTCCAGCACGGGCAGACCGGTAAGTTTTGCATAGATGCCGATGAGAGCCTGGTCGCTGATTTTACCGCTATCAACCAAGGCCCAATCGAGACTGGCGTTGCCGCCGGCTTCGTCGTCGTGATTGGCGATTTTGGCGGCAAGTGCCTGTTGGACGCGTTCCCGGAGGTCGCTGGGCAAGTTGCCGCTGCCGGGTGGCCGGCTGCCGGTGCTGCCGTTGGTGAGGGGGTCACCATTGGTGGTGGGCAGAGTATTTGGACTGGTTGAGGACGGGGGCATGGCTTGCGGGCCTTCTGTTTACGGGTCAATACATGACCATATCGCGTTTTTCAATTTCTTCGAGCGAGGCTTTGTAACGGCGGATCAACTCTTCTTGCGGGTTCTTGTTGTCAATGACATTGACGGTGATGAGCACGAGCAATTCTGAGCGGGTGACGGTTTGATAGTTTGTGCTGAAAAGGTGCCCAAGCCAAGGAATGTCCATCAGCAGGGGTATGCCGTAGCGCACGTCGTTGGTTTTGTTTTTGATCATGCCGCCCATCATCAGGGTTGAGTTGTCAGGCACGACGAGCTCGGTGGACATGGTCTTTTTGACGATGTCGGGCGGGATGGTGTTGGTGCTGCCGCGGTCCTTGGCGTCGGAGACTTCCTGCTGGACTTCGAGGCGGACGTCGTTGCCGGCGGTGATGTAGGGCGTGACTGTCATGATCACGCCGGTTTCCACATATTCGTAATTGGTGCGGAAATCCGAGCTGCTGGAGTAGGACGTGGACTCGGAGGGAACGGATATGGATTCGCCGACTTGCAGTTCGGCGGTGGCGCCGCTGCGGACAATGACTTGGGGTTCGGAGAGTACGCGGGTGTTTTCGTCCCCGGCGACGGCTTTGATGAGTGCGAGCGGGTCGCTGTTTTTATCGCGAAGGAGTAGCCCGAGGCCGTCGTTACTGGTCCAATTGCTCAGGTCGGCGGGGATACCGCCGGCGCCGAGCAGGGCGCCGGCGAAGGTATCCTGGTTGCCGTCCACGAGTTTGCTGAAGGAATAGGAGATGCCGAATTCATTGCTTTTATTGAGGGTGATTTCGGCGATGATGGCTTGGATGGCGACTTGGCGCGGCGGGACGTCTTGGCGCGCCAGAAAGACCTTGATCATGCTCCAGGTGCGTGGGGTGGTCTTGATGGTCAGGCGATTGCTTTCCTCGTCGGTAAAGACGGTGACTTCGGTATCGAAGACGGTCTTATTGATGAGGGCGGTCGAGTCGTCCGTATTTCTGCTGCTGGTGGTGGTTCCGCCGCGAGTAGAGCGGCTGCTACCGCTCGTGCTGCGGGTGGTGTTTTGGCTGCTGGTGCTGCTTTGGCTGCCGCTCGTGCTGCCGCTGGTGGCGCCGGCGCGGGCTGAGGTGCTCTTGGTGGTTGAGACCGAGCTGGGGCCGGTGGTCGTTACGGTGTTGAAGAAGGCGCTGAGGGCGGCGCTGAGGTTTTCGACGGTACTGTGATGGACATTGTAGAAGAAAATCTCCTCTCTATCGAGCGTATCGGAACGGTCGAGGGTCTTGACCCAGGTGCCGACTTCTTCGAGCACTTCGTCCAAGGCAGCGGAAACGACAACGATTCTCAGGCGGGGCAAGGGCGTGATCTTGATGGCGCCGCCGGAGGGGCCGGCGCTAGGCGCGACGGGCATGCCGAGGACGGGCAGGAGCGCTTGCAGTTCGGTGGCCAGCTCTTCAGCGTCAACTTCGCGGCAGAGGAAGCAGCGCACGGGCCATTCGCGCTCGCCCTTGTTGTCCAACATGGCAATCAACTCCTTGAGTTTGTGCATATTGGCGGGCGCTTCGACGATGACGAGGGTATTGGAGTCCGCTAAATCGGTGACGCTGGCGCCATCGGTCATGAAGGGCTTGAGGTTGTTGAGCACATCGGCGCTCTTTTTATTGCGGATGGCGGCGAAATGCACTTCGACGTTGGGTTGCACCTCGTGATCGGCGAAGATGCGGCGTTCCTTGGGCATGCGTTCGAAGGGGAGAATATGGATGAAGCCGGGGTTTTGCGATGCATAGGCGCCGGAAAGCCACAGGATGTGCTCAAAGGTTGCCCAGGCATCGCGGGCGCTCATTTCGGATTTGACGGTCATGGTCACAGCACCCTTGACCGCCGGATCAACCAGGTAGCTGAAATTGAGCAGTTCCGGCGCCGCGAAAGCCGCGACCACCTCGTCCACGGTGGCGGCGTCAAAGAGCAATTCGACGGTGAGAACGGTGTCCGGCGCGGTTACGCCCTTGATCAGGTTGTCCGGATACTCGGAACTGCTGCCGGGACTGGCGCCGGTCTGGGTGCGTGACGGCAGAGCCATGACGCGCTCCGGGCCGCTGATTTCGCTGACGGCCTGGTGGGCTTCAACGGCCAATGGGCTGTCATCAAGCAACTCGGCCTTTTGTGTTTGCAGGTTCTGAAAGGGCAGCGGTCGCTTCTCGCCGCTTGCCGGCGCGGCGGCTTTTTCAGTAGTTTGACAGCCGGCGGCAAAGAGGGATAAGGCCACGGCGACGGCCAGTGGCGTCCCGGATACCGTTTGAGTGAGGAGCTTGCGAATCATGGCGGTCCTTTGTTAACGCGAAAATAGCGGGGACTTATCTTTGGTTTTGTTGTTGCTGTTGGCGTTCGAGTAGTTTTTCTCGAAGAATGCGGGCGCGTTCAATCTGTTTTTGACGTTCTTCGGCGTTGGTGGCGGCTGGACTCATTGGGCGTGTGGGCCTGCCGGTCGGTCCTGTGGGGCGGGCGACGCCAGGCGGCATGCCACCGGGTGGCGGCGGTGGGGGTGGGGGCGGCGCAGCCGCTTGGGCGGCTTGACCAGCTTGTGCGCCCTGGGCAGCTTGAGCAGTCCGCGCTGCTTGGGCGGCGGCCTGGGCCGCTTTGCTTTCAGCTTCTTGGGCGGCTTGCAGTTTTTCTCTGGCAGTCAGGGCTTCGTTGACCACACTGTCCCGGCGCATGGAATCCTGTTTGTCGGCAAGTTGAATCTTTAGGATGACTGTTTCGCCGCCGCGGGAGAGCAGCACGGAATTATCCTCCGGCTTAATTTCATCAACCACATAGCCGGTGTTCATGAGGCTATCGCCGACGCGGAAGATTTTTTGCACGGGCTTGCTGCTTGTTTCTTCTTCGGCGGCCGGCGCCGGCGTCGGTACTGGCCGACCGCGGATAGCTCTGGTCATGACGCGGCGGCTACGTGCGGGCTGTACCTTTTGTTTGATGATGGCGATGGGCTTGGCGTCTTCGGGCGTGCCGATGCGGGCGATGCCCACCAGCTCGAACTCGGCGTTGACCTGTTCTGCTTGTGCGTCAGCCTGGGCCTCGGCAGCGTCGGCGATGCGCTCCGTGCGCTGTTTGTTAAAGAGGGTTTTTTCCCACAGATCGTCCAAGTCGAGTTGATTTTTGCTGGACGGCATCGCTACGAGCATCGGGCGACTTTCCTCCGGGGTGCTTTTGGCGCTTTTGGCCTCTTTGACAAGCTCGCTTTTAGCCATTGGCGGCAGTGGTTTGGCCAAATATTTGGTTGCCGAGGTGCTGAGGACGGCGCCTATGGCCAGGGCGGTGATCAGTAACAGCCATGACAAGCTATTCATAACGCATCTCCTTTGGGCGCGGAATCGGCGGCGCTGCCTTGGCGCGCCAGGAGAAAATCCGTCGCCTCCTGAGTGAGAGTGAAGGCTTTGAGCCGGAGGGTCGCGTTGACTCCCTTCGGTTCGCGGGGATTGTCGGGCTCAATTCTGGCGTATGACCAGACGAGTATGCGGCGGCTTCTTTCCACTTCTTGGAAGAGCCGGCTGATTTCCTGCATACTCACGCCGCGCAGTTCGACAATGATTTCCACTTCGCTGACGTGGTTGAACTGGGGCAATTTATTGCGTTGCGACTCGACCTTTTGCGGCACGACCTGTGCCGCGCGGAGGATTTTCCCGAATTCCTTGGTGACTTCTTGTTCAATGAGCGTTCGTTGGGAACTGGTGACCCAGAAGCTGTTTGCCTGGGCATTAAGCTGTTCGAGCTCCTTGAGCCAGTCGCCCTGTTGTTTTTGCAGAACCATCAGGTCGCTGCGTTTGGATTCCAGGAGCTGGACCTGTGCGTTGATGCGGCCAAGAGTGGGCAGGCTGAACACGCCCAGGTACTTTCTGGCGACCATTACGGCGATGATCAGCAGGAGGAGCATGAGCACCATTTGCCGGGGGGGTATGTTGGCTTTGCTGGGCATTGAGCAGTCTTTCGGCTAGTCCTGAGCTTGTTGAATTGGCGCGGCGCTATTCGTTTGCCACTGGTGGCGGCGGCGGCGGTGGTGGCGGTGGTAGATCGGTCGCGACGGCGCTGTTTTCCGCAGGCGCCTCAGCGGGCAGGGCATTAATCTCTTCGGTTCCGGCGGCAGCTTCTTCGTCTGCTGCTGCGGCGGCTTCTTCGGCGGCTCGGGCGCGTGCGGCCTCGGCTTCTTTGAGGCGCTTGGCGGCTTGGGCTTCGGCGTAGTTGAGTGCGGCCTCTTGTTCCTTCTCGGTGTCATAGCGGGCGTTCAAGAGAAATTTGCGAATGCGGCGGTTGTTGCGCGGGTCGAAAGTCGAGCTTTGCTCGCGGACATCGCCGAGAATGGGCGAATGTTCCAGTCGCGTGGCCAATTCCAGGTCATTTTCCTCTTCTTCGAGCTGGAATGACACTTGTCCGTCCTTCCATTCCAAACGTGACGACATCCAACTGGGCGCTTCAATGAGCCGGGTCAGCTCCAGCAGTTCGGCTGGGAAGGTCGGCGCCTCCGGTACGACCTCCGTCAGTTCCTGCTTGATGGCGTTGGCGTAGGCGACATTATCGGGATTGAGCTGCTTTTGCAGGCCGTTGATTTGTGTTTCAACGCTGTGCAGTTCGCTGTTAATATCCCGCAGGCGAGCGACGCGGTTCTGGATTGCCCGAACCAAGCCAAAGAAGAGGCCGGCGCAAATATAGATGGCCAGGAGTGTGGCCAGGAGCCGGAAGCCGCGATAACGTCTTGGTTGCAGGGCCTCGGGCACGCGGATGACTGTGGCCTGGTCACGGCCGGCCTCACGAGTGAGGCCGTAAACAGCCAGCAGAATGGCGCCGGCGTAGCGGAGCTGTTCGGCGGCAGGCAGTTCCTTGAGGCTTCCCAGGTCGAGATTGTCCAAAGGGAGTATCTCCTGGAGTCTACCGTCGCCGGCGGCTTGGTCAGCCATGCTGCGGGGGGCCATGTTGCGTCCTGGATCGCCGGGCGTGAAGACAAAGGCGTTGGCGGGGCTGTCGCCCGGGATGGTGACTGCTTGGCCGGCGAGCAAGGGGTCAAGGGCGACGGGCGGAGGTAGGATCATGTCCACCTGGCCAATGCCGCCAACAGCGTCTGCCCACTGCCGCCATGTTTCATTGCGCACATAGAAGAGGCGTACCAGCAGCTTGTTTTTGGCTTCTGACGGAATAAGGCGGTAGCCCCAGACGAGCTTGTCGGCAGGCAGGGGCGTGTGCTTGCGCAATTCAAAGGCCAGCGCACTTTTGAGTTCCTCGGCCTTGAGTTCGGGCATGAGTACGTCAGCCATGCCCCAGCCGCCTTCACTACCGCCGGCGAGGGTAAAATAGCTGTCAATATTGCCCAGGGCGCGTTTGGCGTTGTTGAGGGTCTCTGCGACGGCGGTGTTTTTGCCGGCGCCGCCATGCCAATGCGCGCTGACGAGGCAACGCTGCCCTTTGCGGGTGATATGGACGGCATGGCAGTCGCCGGCCTTGGTCCAAGTGAATGCGCAGCTGTTGTTTCTGCTGAAATGCGGCATCGAATTCCTTTCGCGAGTCCGGGAGAAAATGTGGGCGCTACTGGACGCAGCGGCACCCACGCCCGTTGTCAGCTAAACAATGCGGTTGCTGTACTATAATGCAAGCAGGACAAAGGGGAATGACAGCAAATTGGGCATTGTTGTGACTCTCAAGTAGTAGCGCTATGACCTCTGTTCAATTAGTGAAGTTTCCTTTCCCAGATGGAAAAAGTTTCCTGGTCGCGGTCGCTGAAGATGCTGCCGCTGTTGATTTTGACTTCGCGGATGATTCGATAGTGCAGGCGGATGCGTGGGTCGGCGGGCGCGTGGCTGACGGCCGAGATGGCGGCCAGGTCGGCTTCGTTGAAATTGAAGGCGCCCAGAATGGTTTGATACAGCGCGGCGTCCAGCGATTCTTCCAGCGGCGTGCCGTTGTTGACCCATTCCTCGCGCGCTCGCTCAATGGCCTCCCATTCGGCGTCACTGAGGTCAAGCACTTGCTTGACGTACTCTTCGGAGGCGGAAAAGAATGACGGCTTGTTTTTGCCCATGACATAGTTGATGTTGCGCGGTGGGATGATGCTCACTTCGCCGATGACGCAGTTCTGCCAATTGGGCAGCCAGTAGAGCTCCTCGCGGAATTGCATGGCGTTATTGCGGGGGAGGGTAGGGAAGCCGTCGGCGGCATAGTCGTCGCTTTCCATGCCGTAGAGTTTTTTCAGGTCGTCGCGGTCTGTGTAGTCGTTGAGGACGTCAATGAAGGTGCTGATTTCGTCCAGCTTTTCCTGGTCATCGGGAGCAACGGCATCTTTTAGGGCCTCCGGTTTGGTGATGATAAAGGCCTGTTCGGCGGCTTGGAGGTAGACGTGGCAACTATCGTCGTCAAAGGCGTGGGCGCGGCGATCAACCATCCAGGGCTCGAAGTCGCTGACGGCTTCGCGGGTTTCGAGGCTCTGGCCGAGTCGGCGATTGGCGAAGAGGCGTCGGTCGGTGAGCAACATCCAGAAACCGGTGTCGGCGGCGGACTCGGCCTGGTAGCGCATTTCTGAGCGCAGAGTGGCGACCTTGCTTTCCTTGGCGATGATTTCAGCGACGGTCATCAGGTGGGCGACCAGGATCAGCACCGTCGCCAACACGCCGAGAACGAGCATGAGCGCCATGCCGCGTTGGCGTTCAACGCTGGTCGGTGTCGCTTTTTTGCGAATGAAGATTTGCCGGATAGACTTCATAGGCTTTTGGGCGGCTCCCATTTTCCGTAGCGTTCACGATAGGAATTGCCCATGGTGCGACGCAGCCAGGATTCAATGCGACCATCCTTCCATACCAGCGTCATCATGATGGCCAGGGGGATGTCCTCGCGTTCGGACTCGACGGTTTCCCACTCGTCCTGCCAGAGAAAGCGTTCTTCCCAGAGGCCGGTTGCGTCGTCATTCCAGTCGGCATAGAGGAAAGAGACGGATTCGACGTCGTGGGCCAGCACGCAGCTCCAAACGCGGTTGCCGGCGTCTTCCCAATAGAGGAAGGGACGGTCGGAGTAGGTGGCGCTGAGCGCGCCGTCCTTGATGGCGATTTCCACGAAACGGATGGCGCCTTCCTCAAGATCGTTCAGGCGGTGCAGGTAGGCGATGCGGAGCGTGTTGGGCGTGGCAAGGACGAAGGGCACTTCTTTGAAGAGATCGGCGTCGGGATCGGGCCAGAGGAAAGGCACGGCGTGGGTGAGGATGTTGTCAATGCTGCGGTCAAGGTCGAGAAGTTCCTGAAAGCGATTGCGTTCAACGATGAGGCGCGACCAGTAGCCGGTGGTCTCGCTGGAAAAGGAAAAGAGGGCCACGGCGATCAGCATGAGGATGCTGACGGCAATAATCAGCTCCAGCAGGGTGAAGGCGCTGCGACGGCGTTGGCGGGGGGAGGAAGACATTAGTCAAAATCCTCCTCTTTGAGCACTTTTCTGACCCAGGTTTCAGCCATCAGGGCGCCATTGACGTCATAGACGCAAATGTGATATTCGCCCAGCAGCCAGCCATTGATCGGCTCTTTGGCCTCCTCGTGGATGGCGTCAATTTCCCGTAGTTCGCAGCTGGCGCTGAAGCCCTGGGGAAGGAGGTCCTCCGGGAGTTTGGCTTTGTGGCCGGCAAGCAGATACAACTCGGTTACCGATGCCAGCAGATGTTGACGGGCCCAGCGCTTCTGCGCGCGCAACAGCGTCGAACGGGCGCTGCCGACGACACCCATGGTCGCCACGGCCGCCAGCGCCAGGATGGTCGCGGCGATCATGACTTCCATGAGGGTGAAATGCTGTTTGCGGGAGCGGAATGACATGGGCTGCTCAAGATCAAGGCCATTGCGGTCTGTCAGGCGGTTTGCCCGATAAACGGAACAGAAAAAGAAAACATATCCCCTAGCGTGGGAAAAGGCGAAAAAAACCGGCGGTCTGTCTGGTTGCAGCTGCGGCCAGACAGACCGCGCACATTGCCGCACGCAAGCGTGCGGCCACGGAACGACTTTCGCGTCTTCGCGTGAGACAAAAACCAAAACCGGCGGCAGTACCCTAATTTGCGTAATCTGCGGATAAAAACCTTGATCGCAAAAAAAAGGCCTGACAGAGAACTCTGTCAGGCCACATGGTGCTCGGAGCGGGATTTGAACCCGCACGGGTTTTACCCCACTAGGCCCTCAACCTAGCGCGTCTGCCAATTCCGCCACCCGAGCGAAACGGTCTTTACTGTAGTGATGCACTCCACCAATTCAAGCAGCGGACAGTGCTTTTCACAAGATCTTTAGTGATGCCTCAGCCGTTGATTTTCGTTGCTCTGGAGTACGAAAACGACCGACCTAAAAAACTGGCAACCCCGCTAGGACTCGAACCTGGACTAACTGGACCAAAACCAGTTGTGCTACCATTACACCACGGGGTTGCACAAGGCGACCCATACTATACACGACTCGCGCTGATTTACCACGGCCGAGAAACGAAAACCCAAGCACACGCATACGTCAACCGTGCTGTGGGCTTGCAGCCCGCAGCGGCACATGAC
>JAAZKQ010000285.1 GCA_012799755.1 Lentisphaerota bacterium
AAGAAACGCAGTTCTGCGCAAACGTCCTCAGGGTCTAGCACGTGAAGAGCTGTTTGTATCGCCTAGTGTCCTCCCGGCGAGCTCTTTACTCGCCCTGCGGCAGCGCCTCCGCCAGCAACACGGCCAAGGCTTGCAGCGCCCAAGCGCTGTCAACAAGACGTATCTCCGGATTTTCCTCATTGCCGCCCCAACCACCATCGCCACGCTGTTTTTCCAGCAGCATGATCAACAACGGCGTGCGCCATGTGGCCTCGGCGTCAGCTTGGGCATACAAGACCCGTGCCAGCCAATAGAGTTCGGTAAAACGCAGCGAGCCGGCGGCACCCCGCAGCTCTTTCAGGCGCTGCTGAGCGGCAGCGCCGACGGCGGCAGCGCCCATGGCCATCCGCGCCGCCAAGCACTCCCCCAGCTGCTCCCCGCTATTCTCGCCGTCGGCCATGATCTTCGCGTACAAGAGCTCCACCAGACGCGCAGTCTCCTGCTCCTGCCCTGCGGGGGCGCCCGGCTGCGCCGCCACTGCGCCGCGTTGCAGGAGCAGCAGCGTCTCAAGAATGGGCATGGCATCCCTTGCCGGCGTTTCGCCCGCTGCGACTTGGGCATGCAGGCGCGCCACGATCTTCGGCGGCACGGCAATGTCCTCACGCAGGAACAGCCGCAGAACTGCGACCAAAGCATCAGGCGACAACGGCGGCGCTGTCTGCGCCAGACTCTCCTGCAAGTAGGCGATTGCCTGACTACGCGCTGCACGGGCCGACGGCACATCAGCGGCTACCGCCACCAGCGCCAGCGCGGCCTGAGCGCTAAGCGCTGTATCCTGCTGCCAGCTGCCGTCAGCGGCCTGGCAGGCGATAAGCCACGCCGCGCCGCGCTGGCAAGCCATGCGACCTTCAAGCTGCAGGGACGCGCCCAGCTCACCCGCTGCGGCAGCACAGGTGAGCAGCAGCAGGACAACACTCAGCCGTCGGCATATCCGCATCGTCGCCTTCGTCACCATGCTTCCTGAGTTGTTCCAGGCAACGCAGTCATTTGCTCTTCGCTGTGGGAGCGCGTTCACCCAGCCAGCGCAGAGTGCTCAACAGCAGCGTTCGCTCTGCGACAGACAATTCACAGTCCTTATCCTTCGGACCAATGGCCAGTCCGAGCCCACAGGCCGCATAGCGGCCCTTGCCAAGCTGTCCGACAACCATGATGGCTTCGCCGCCAGGCGTTTCGGCAACGACCCGGCCCATGGCGCCGGGCGTCATGGCAATGCGATCACCAAAGGTGGATTGGAACAGCTCCGGGCCAAGCCCTGCCGTCGCCGGATGCCGGCCCCGCAGACGCCACTCCGCCCCGGGCAAAGCCGGTTCCTGGGCAGTCGCCACCAACTCGGGAAAGGCATTGACGTAGCCACGGATGCCCACCAGCGCATGGGTGACCAAGAGCCGACCACCACTCTGCACGTAGTCACGCAGCAGCTCCCTGTAGGCATCTTCCCTGAACAACTCACTCTGCGAACGCGGCTGCGGCAAAATAACGATTTGGCAGGCCTGCAAGGACTCGGCCTTGAGATTATACAAGGGCGCGGCGTCAAAACCGGCTTCAGCATTGAGCGCCGTCAGGATGATGGCGGCGCCGTAGGCGTTATGCTGCCAGACGCCAACCCGCAGACCGCCATCGTTGTGGAATGCCGGCGGGCCCTCCTGCAAACGCCTCTCCGCCAATTCCTCGTCACTCAGCACATGCAGCGCCGGCGAACGCGCAAACAGCCCGCGCTGCTTATCGCTCAACTCCAACTGATGGTACCCCCCCCTTCCGGGCGCAAAGGAACACTGCAAATTACGACCACGCGTACGCACCGTTACCGGTTCATCACTAGGCAGACCGTCAATCGCCAAAGTCACCGTGACATCGCGTGAAAGCCTCCCTGTAGCGGGAGCGACCTGCCAGTCCAAACGCTCGCCAATCTCCGCGTAGTCACGCGCTACGTCGGCAGCCTCCCCAACACGAGTAAAATTCACCGCAGGCCAGCGATGCGGCAAAATTTTACCCGCAGGCAAGGACATGACGCCACTGCCCAACTCAGGAAGGAAATTTTCCGCAAAGCCCCTGCTGTGCTGGAAGCAGATGATGCCGGCGGCGCCAAGGCGGCGGGCCAGTTGAATTTGCTCGGTCGTCAGCGCCGCGTCATCGTGCAGATAGGCGCCCAGGCCGGCATAGAGCGGCATGCGCTGGCCGACGCCGGCCAACTGCCGACGCAAAAAGCGCTCCAAGGCCACATTGCTCACGGTGTAGTTCATGGGGCAGATAAAATCCAGCCAGCCCTTAGCGAACCACAGGTCGCTCTGCTGGGCAATGCTGTGCGGCGAGCTGTCCCAGTCAGCAAACACCGCCGCCGACACCATGAGTTCCGGGCGGAGCTTTTTCGCTTCGCGATACACGGTCTCCACCAGCCGATTGATGTTGTTGCCGCGCCAAACATTATACTCCCGCCGCAGCGCCCCCCCGCTCATGCAGTCTTTGGGCCAGTCTGGCACTACTCGCCCCAGCACGGCCTCGAAGGCCTCGCGCGCACTGGGGCTGAAATCAGCATCGGCGCCCGGGTAGCGGATGTAATCGAAGTGAATGCCATCAACCGGATACTTGCGGGCCAGCTCCAGCATGGCGGCCACTTCAAGATCAAAGTTCTCCTGGATATGCGGCGCCAGATAGTACGTTTCCTTGCCATCACTGGTCATCTGGACGCGCCCCGCGGCAATCATCTGCTGGCGCAACGCCTCCGGCGTATGACTGCCCATATTCCAATTAACCTTCCAGACGTGCATTTCCAGACCGTACTTCCGGCAGGCCTCCAAGCACTGCTGGACCTGATCGCCGGCAGCAGCAACCCGCGGATGCACCGGCAACACCTCGCTGGGATAATCCGCCACGTAGCCCCAAAGCATATTTGGGAAAATGGCGTTGAAGCCATGGTCAGCAAGGGCTTTCACCGTCTTGTCCCAACCCCAGTCGGCAATGCCGTAGGCCGAATGAATCCACGCCCCGCGCAACTCGCCCCTGCGCGACGGACTGCTCACTGCATAAGCACGGCGAGCCAGCGTCGTCGCCTCTTCAACCTTGCTCAAGGCGTCGCCATAGCGCCGCTGATGACGGAAGCTCAACGCACTATCCAAGCAAGTGCGCGCCTGAGCCAGCAGGCGATTGCCCTCTTCGTGATTCAAATGCCGCAGCCGCGCTTGCAGAGCATCCATGCCGCCAAGACCACCGACTTTGCCCAACTTGTCCAGCCGTGCCTGCACGGCTTGTTCCCACAGACCCGGTATGAAATGACCAGCCAGAGCCATCAAAAAACGCCGTGAGGCGCCGGGGTCCTCGCTAAGCAGCACATGCGCAAAGTACAGGCCATTGCCGCTCAACACCACGCCTGCACGCTTCATATCCTGACCATCAGCAGTAATAAAGCGACCGATGACTTTGGCGTCGCTGTCGGTTTTCAACGTCGGCTCCAGGATATTCCAGGACGGATGCGGCAAAATCTCCGGCGCAAATGGCAACGCCCCCTCCGTGAAACGGATGCCGGCAACGCCCTTCATGTTCTCGCCACCGCAATACTCCACCCGCTCAATACCAATCAGCGACAACAGCGCCGCATCTGAATGATAAAACACCGCCAACTTGCCGCCCTGCGCCACAAATGTCTTCAGCGCCGCCAGCGAGTTTTCCGGCAATGAGGCGTTATAGGGCAGGATGGCCAGCTTCGCACCGCCTAGCGCCTCGACCGTCACCGCGTCGTCACGAAGAACCTTGAATTTGACTCCCAGCGCCTCGTAATTGCGGCGAACAACCGCAAAAAAACGATCTCGCTCATGCTGCCCCGTCGCTCCCCGGGCTATGCCCTGAAGCAACACCAATTCCTGCGCGACACCCAGACCAGCCAGCGTCAACGCCAGCACAAAGAACAGCTTGCGGAAACTCATATTCATTCCTTTCCCTTACTTATGACACCAGACATGGTGCTGAAATCACCGACATGACCGGTTGACGTTCCAGACCACGCGCATCGGCAAAGCTGCGCGATGCTTTCAGAATACAAACGCCTAATAAATCGCCTCGGGCCGAAAAGTCCATCCTTCAGCCAGAGAATGCAGAGTATTTGTGTAACCGGTCACTGATTGATAATTGGCCGTTTTCTGTTGTCTTTGGTTTTCAGCGCCGAAGGCGCGGCCTAAGATAGCCCAGGGCAAGCGCCCGCAGGG
>JAAZKQ010000286.1 GCA_012799755.1 Lentisphaerota bacterium
CTGATCCTGACCAACTTCTGCGAGTTCCGACTCTACCGCAACGGAGAACGGGTGCAGACCGTCCTCGCAGCCCGGCCATTTGCCATGACGCACCTGCGCACAGTACCGCCCGTTGAAAAGGCGGACGAACTTCAGGCGCTGCTCGACCGCTTCCTTGACTTCTCGCTGCCGAAGGTGTTCACGGCGGCATCGCTGGCCGTCGAACTGGCCAAACGCACACGCTTCCTGCGGGATGTGATTGCTGAGCAACTCGCGCTGGAGGCCGAGCAACTCGCGCTGGAGAAGGACGTGTCCGGCGACCTTGCCGGGTTCTTCAAGGTCTTCCAAACCTACCTGATCGGCACGCTGACGTCTGAGGACTTCGCCGACCTCTTCGCGCAGACCATTGCCTACGGGCTGTTTGCGGCCCGCATTCGTGCCAACGGCGCCTTCAGCCGCCGCGCGGCCTTTGACAACATCCCGCACAGCATCGGCGTCCTGCGCGATTTGTTCCGCTTTATTTCGCTGGGTGATCTGCCTGAACAACTGGCCTGGTGCGTGGACGACATCGCCGAAGTGCTCGCCGTCGCCGACACCCCCGGCATCCTCGACCGCTACTACCACGAGGGCAAGGGCAGCGACCCCATCGTCCATTTCTACGAGACCTTCCTGGCCCAGTATGATCCCGCCGAACGCGAACGCCGCGGCGTCTACTACACCCCGGAGCCAGTCGTGGACTACATTGTCCGCTCGCTCCATGGCATACTCAAGACCGATTTCGACAAGCCCGATGGCCTCGCTGCCAAAGGCGTGACCTTGCTTGATCCGGCCGCCGGCACGATGACCTTCATTGCCCGCGCCGCCGCGCTTGCCGTCGCGGAATTCGAAGAGAAATATGGAGCAGGCGGTCGCGCCGATTTCATCCGTCATCACATCCTCAAAAGTTTTTACGCCTTTGAGCTGATGATGGCGCCCTACGCCGTGGGACACCTCAAGATGAGCTTCCTGCTCGAAGAGCTCGGCCACCGCCTCCGTGACGACGAGCGCATGCCCTTCTACCTCACCAACACCCTCGACAACGAGGTGCCGGAGGAATGCCCCCTGCCCGTTATCTCCGCCCTGACTGAGGAGTCCCGCCTCGCTGGAAAGGTCAAACAACAGACGCCCATCCTCGTCATCCTCGGCAATCCGCCCTATTCCGGCCACTCGACCAATGTGGGCAAATGGATCCGCCGGTTGATAGAGACATACAAGCAAGTTGACGGCAAACCGCTCGGCGAAAAGAATCCCAAATGGCTTCAGGACGACTACGTGAAGTTCCTGCGCTTTGCGCAGTGGAAGATCGAACAGGCGGGCAGCGGCGTGGTCGGCATGATCACTAACCACAGCTACTTGGACAACCCCACCTTCCGCGGCATGCGCCAAAGTCTCATGCAGACCTTTGACGATATCTACATACTGGACCTCCACGGCAATGCTCTCAAGAAAGAAACCTGCCCCGACGGCAGTCCGGACAAGAATGTCTTTGACATCCGTCAGGGCGTGGCCATCGCTTTCTTTATCAGGCGTGGCGGCAAGACGAAGACCCCGGCAGCAGTCCGACACGCCGAATTGTACGGCACCCGCGAGTCGAAATACGCGTGGCTAGGCGCGCATGATGCCAAAACAACCCGCTGGCGCAAATTGACGCCGCGTGCCGGCAGCTACCTTTTTATTCCGCGCGACGAGTCGTCGC
>JAAZKQ010000287.1 GCA_012799755.1 Lentisphaerota bacterium
CCTTCCCCTCGCAAAACTCACCTACCCATCACCGCCGTCGCCGATACAGCCAGTAGCCACGGCCGGGGACGATTTGCTTGCTGAGCCGGTAGTTCCGGCCGTTCCATTCCCAGATGGCCTCGACTCCCGGCGGCAAGTCCGTCACTGGCAGGGTCGGACTAATAAAGTTCCAGCCGGCGGCCCGCAGCTTTTCAAGACCGCTGTCATTGGGCGAGTAACCAAGCAACTCAGCAGTCCCGGCGGCCTCGGCGAACAGCCAGTAGGCCTTGCCCGCTTTGAGGCTATTCGGCTGGACATAGTGCTTGCTGACCGCATCAAAGCCGATGAGTCCCTGCTTAAAATTATCCTGTGGCCGCTCTGCTCGTGGTTGCAGTGGGATGCCGATGAGATTCCAGCCGGCGGACAACTCGTAGTGGTATGCGTACAGCGCTCGATAGCTGCTGTCGGCAATAACCGCTGCCGGCGGCGGCTCCCAGGCATGCAGGGTCCATGCCGGCCCGATGCTCTGCAATTCCGGCAGTTCCGCCATGTAATACTCCTCCACAATCTGTTCCAATTCCCCGCCGCCAATGCGTTCGGCAACCGCGCCGATATCAAACAGCACCCGGAAGGTCCGCACCCTGCCCTCCAGCTGCTGGGCGTAGACATCCCAGGACTCATCAAGGGCGTCCCAGCCGGAACGCGAGACCCAATAATAGAGCTGGCAACGCTGATTAAGCGGAAATGGCTGCCAGCCAATCTGTGGCGCCGGCCCCATGAACTGGACGCTGACCAGACTGTGGCAATCCCAAAATGCAAAATTATCAATCATTGTTACCGAGTTCGGCACCACGAAACTCGCTAGCGACTCACAATATAGAAAAGCATACTTGCCGATTTCAGTCAGCGCGCCCTGGACAGTGATGTCGCGCAGCGACGAGCAGCCATAAAAGCAATCATAGGGAATGACCGTCACGCCACGCCCCAAAACCGCCGTTTCCAAGCGACTGCAATCAGCAAAGACGCCTTCGCCCAGCTCAGTCACGCTATCCGGCAGCACAATCGCCTGCAACCGCACGCAGTACTCAAAAGCATCCGCGCCGATGCTCTGCACGGCTTCCGGAATGACGATTTGCCGGAGGCTGCGGCAGTCCGCAAATGCCGATTCGCCAATGAAGGTGACACTTGGCGCGATGTGCACGTTTTGCAGCGAATGGCAGCTTTCAAAGGTGCTTTCCTCAATGCGTTGCAAGCCCGCCGGCAGCTGCACCGCACGCAAGCCCATGCACCTGGTGAAAGCCCCCATGGCAATGCTCTGCACGCTGTCGCCCAACTCAATGCCGCTCAAGCGCCGGCAGCCCGCAAACGCAAAGGGGCCGATGTGGGTTACACCGGCCGCTACGTCGTAGGCGCCCGGCAGCCCGCCGGGATACTGCAACAAGGCCGTGCCGTCCTTGCTGAATAGCACCCCGTCCATACTGCTGAATTGCCCATTGCTCGCTGCGACCTCAATCGCCTGCAACTCGTCACAAAAGGCAAAGGCGCCGGTGCCGATCACAATGACCGCGGCAGCAATGTCAATGCTCTCCAGCCGCGCGGAATGAAAGGCCCAAGGGGCAATGCTCCTCACCGAAGCCGGTATTGTATAGGGCTCCAGCCGCCCTGCCGGGTACTGAAGAAGCGTGGTCAGCGCCTTGTTGCACAGCACGCCCTCAGCC
Source organism: Lentisphaerota bacterium (assembly GCA_012799755.1). Taxonomy (GTDB): domain Bacteria; phylum Verrucomicrobiota; class Lentisphaeria; order Oligosphaerales; family Oligosphaeraceae; genus Oligosphaera. The sequence goes on from JAAZKQ010000287.1 coordinate 1,698, forward strand.
GTGGCCGCAAAAAAATCATTTGCCGCCTCAACCCTGAATCGCTCCAGAGAATTGCAGCCCGTGAAGGCACCGTCGCCAATATGCGTCACCGACGCCGGGATGCTTATGGCGCTGAGCAGTGGACAGCCGGAAAAGGCGAAAGCGCCGATTTCATTGAGCGTCGCCGGCAGGCTGACCGAAAGCAGCTGCGAACAGTTAAGAAAGAGCTCCGCGCCAAGTTGAACAACGCCCTCGGGAATGTCCACAGCAAGAAGATGCCTGTTTTTCTCTAACGCATACTCGCCAAGACGCCGTAGCGACGACGGCAAAAGCACCGTATGCAACTTGTCACAGGACGCCATGCCGCCACGGCCGATCTCGCGCAGACTTTCCGGCAAAATCAACAGGCGGAGCTCAGACTGTTGGGCAAAAAGCTCATCGCCCAAGGTCACGACAGGCTTGCCGCCCATCGTCGGTGGCACATTCAGGTATTCCGCGTTGCCCTTGTAGCGCGTCAGCGACACCCCGCCGGCAACCTCGCTGGTCTCAAAATCACTCGCAAGAGCATAATGGACGCGCTTCACCCGCAAAGTGCCAAGCATTTCACCGGCACTGTCACCCCAGCCAGGATTGCCCTCAGCAAAAACACCCCAGGCCGACGTGCCAAGCGCGCCCTCTACGTTTGGCCGCCCGCCCTTGAAAAAGATCGTCTCAAGATGATCGCAGCCAACGAAGGCATTGAGGCCGATGCTCTTCAGTCCCGTCGGCAGAACCAGCCACTCCAGGCCGACACAGCCACGAAATGTCTCCGCGCCAATATGCGTGATGGATGCCGGCATGACCACATTGGCCAGCCATGGGTTGTCGGCAAAAGCGCCGTCGGCAATGGCCGTCACCGGCACGCCATTGTAGGTCGCCGGTACCACTGCAATGCCGGCGCCCGCAAAACCCGTCACCGTGGCCTGGCCGCCGGCGACGGCAAAGCTGAAACCGGCGAAGTCGTCGGCGCTTACTTTCACAAAGACACGGTAATTGACATCGCCATTGGCGTTGTCTGCACAGATAATGAGGTTTTTTGATGCATTCATCTGGCCGGCAAGGGGCCTGCCGCCGTCCAGGGGCATCATCTTGACTTGGCCATCGCCATCAATAAAAGATTTTAATCCGACGGTCTTGCGCTCACCGTGCCAGCCGGAATAGACATCGCCGCCTTCCTCAATATTGAAGCGGCCATTGAGAACGCCAATGCCCCGCGCGTAGCCGGCGTATTCCGGCTCCGCTGCAAAGTCATCCATGCCGTCCGGCCCAATCCCCAGCTGTGCCATGGCCCAAGTGCCGCCCAAATCCTCCCGGTTGTAGTTCGCCGCCTGCTTGACCAACAGCAGCAAATTCCAGTTCGCCTCGGCGTCGTTGGGCGCACCGGTGCCGACAATAACATCACGGCCGGCATTCATGTAGCCCGTGTAGCTGAAATCCTCCAGCTCGCCATGGGCGCCGGTCACCGGCACCCGTAGCGTTAAGGACAGCTCGCCGGCCGGTGTGATCGTGCTGCTCACGATCAATTCCTTCTCAGCCGTCTCGCGCATGCTGTACTCCCAGCGTGAACTCATCACGCCATTGAGACTGCCCGCGGCCCAACCGTAGCCGACGAAGGCAGGCGCGCCCGGCTCCAAAAGCAGCCGCCGCAGATGCCAACGCCCGAGCAAATCCGCTGCCTGGTGATCACTCGCCGGCCGCACGAGCATATTCAAGCTCAGCAGTGCCTCCGCCTCATTGCAGTGGACACCGGCCATGACGTCTTCCGCCACATTCCGATAGACATTCCAGAGTTCCTCGCTCTGCCCAGCCTCAATAGTCACGGCGCCATACGGCTGAAAGGTCGTTGTCATGGGCACCGGGTAGCTGTCGCTGTCGCCATCTGAATTAAGCGTCTCGTATTCCATCGTGCCATTGAGCGCGCCCGAACCGGTGAAAAGGGCCGACCAATGCAACATCGTATCAACTTCATAGCCCAAATGGCGCCACTTCCCGTCAATCCCCTCTCCGGCCGTAGCAAGCGCCGTCCCAAGCAGCAACACCACAGCCAGCGCAAAACGCAACAAACCCTTCACACCGCACCATATCCTTTCATGTATCACCAAACCGCTGTCAAATCTGACAGGGGCAAACCAACGCAACAGGTAAAACTTCAACTATACCACCTGCAAACAAAACACACCAAAAACCCGGCATGAATAATGACGCCCATGCCAAGTTGCGCCCGTCTCCCGGCAGAGTAGAAGCGGCTTCCAGCCGCTTTCAGACACGTCCCGCCAACCGCCCTCTATCGTCTGTCTCCCGGCAGAGTAGAAGCGGCTTCCAGCCGCTTTCAGACACGTCCCGCCAACC
>JAAZKQ010000288.1 GCA_012799755.1 Lentisphaerota bacterium
CTCGCATCGCCGCTGCGCGGCGCTGCCGAGCCACGCCGCCGGTTTTTTCGCCGATTGGGGCAGATTCCCGCAGATTGCTTGTCTCACACGCAGGAGGGGCCTCCAGGAGCGCCGCCGCAGGCCGGTTACAAAGGGAGGTAGCCGGGCAGCGATTGATAATTGTTGTTTCTGTTAACTGCTATGGACAATATGGACAGTATGGACGGTATGGACGACGGGCGGGCAGGTGTTGTCGGCCACCGTGTCCCCAACGCCGCGCCGTGCCAATGCGTCCCCGGAGTCCAAGAAGTCCCCAATCAGTCCCCGGTCGCCCCCTTTCCGCCTCGATGTCGCTTGATCTTCCGGCGGCAGGCAATAGCTTTGTAATCTGCGTCAAGCCCCTCGCCAAAACTCAGGTCGCACAAGCAGAAGGAGCTGCCAACAACCATGGCTCGTTACCAAGATATCGTGGCCGATTGTCTGTGGGGCGACGGTGACAACAAGGGCACCCCCTATCTGCCCCAACGCTTCTTCTCCCTGCGCTATGGCGGTCGCGAACTGGACTCGACAACACTGCCGCGGACGCTGCGCGCCGACAACGCCACTGATCCCGAAGTCCGGCGCCTGAATGTCGTCTACGACATCGCCCCGGGCATACTGGAGCTGCATGTGGCTGTGCGGATTTTTCGCGACCGACCGGTGATCGAATACACGCCCGTCCTGCACGGCGTCGGCGATCAGCCCAGCGACATTGTTGAAGAGCTGCTCATGCTGGACTACCGCCTGCCCCTGCTCACCGTCGAGCGCGAGCCGCGACTGCTCAGTTCGCATTTCGGCGTACGTTACAACCTCGGCTCGGACTGCGCCTTCCGCGACTTTGTCGCCATGCACGCCGATCTATGGAATCACCCGGGCGCGCGCGAGCTTGATCTGTGCGCCGTCGAAGGCCGTTCATCCAGCACCTTTATGCCCTACTTCGGGGTGGACTACGACGACCTGCACGGCATCAATGTCGCCGTCGGCTGGAGCGGCGCCTGGAAAGCGCAGTTCCGGAATGAAGGTCTGACCGGTCGCATCGCCGTCTCCATGCTCAACACTCACTTCCGCGTGCTGCCCGGCGAGCGCCTGCGCCAGCCGTCCTTCTGCTTGCAATTCCGCGACGGCGTCGGCATCCGTGCCGCGCAGAACATTTTCCGCCGGCACATGGTCGCAGTCCATTCACCGCGGGACTCACGCGGTGAGTTGCTGACCGCGCCCATATCCTTTGTGACCTGGGGCGGCATGCAGTCCGCCAATATGCTCGACCGCATCCGCGTCCTCCGCGAACAACAACTGCCCTACGATGTCTTCTGGATTGACGCCGGCTGGAGCGGCTTCGACGGCAAATGCCCCCATCACTTCGAAACCCATCTCGAAGGCCCCAGCGACTGGCCTATCCGCGTCGGCAACTGGCGCATCAACCGCCACCCGCATCCGCAGGGCTTGCGGCCCGTCAGTGATGCGGCCCGCGCCGCCGGCATGAAGTTCCTGGCATGGTTTGAACCCGAACGCGTCCACCGCCAATCACAAGCCCCGGTCCTCAGCGAACACCCCGAGTGGCTCATCGGCGAAGGCAACGACCTCCTCTTCAATCTCGGCGACCCCGACGCCTGGCAATGGCTCCTCAATACCCTCAAGGACATTATTGACCGGGAGGGAATTGACTGCTACCGCCAGGATTTCAATTTCAACACCCTGCCCTACTGGGCGAAAATGGACGCGCCCGACCGCATCGGCGTCGCCGAAATGAAGCATATTGACGGTCTCTACCGCCTCTGGGATGCTCTCCGTGAAGCCTACCCGGATATGCTTATTGACAACTGCGCCTCCGGCGGCCGCCGCCTTGACTTCGAACTGCTCTCGCGCAGCATACCGCTCTGGCAAAGCGACGTGCAATGCTACCCCAATCACCGCCGCGAAAGCTCGCAGGTCGAAAACTTCTACCTGCATGACTGGTTGCCGCAGCATGCCGGTTGCAGCTGGCTGCCTGAGAATGACGACTATGACGTCTTCAGCATCCTCGCCACCGGCGTGTCCCTCAAGCCCTGGGGCACGGACAATCGCCGGCCAGGCCCGGAAACCAACTGGGACTTCCATCGGCGCATCCTGGCCATCGCCCAGCGCGTCCGCCCCATCCTGCGCGACGGCGATTACTACCCGCTCAGTGAGCGCCCCGAAGACCTCAGCCGCTGGTGCGCCTACCAAGCCCATCTGCCGGATGAGGATCGCGGCATAATCATGGCCTTTCGCCGTCCCGAATGTTCCGCCGCTGAACAGTCCTACGCCCTGCATGGGCTCTCGCCCGACGCCACCTATGAATTGCAGTGGGCCGACGGCCGCAGTGAGCGCCGCAACGGCGCCGACCTCGCCGCCGGCCTGCCCATCAAACTGCCCGAACCCCGCTCCTGCGCCCTCTGCTTCTACCAACGTTTACAAGCCTGAGCCAACCATCATATCTTCCCCATAAGCATCCTCAACCCAGCAATCCCAAGGAGAATCCCCATGTTGAAGAAACTGTTCATGCCCCTCTTGCTCAGCGCCGGCCTGCTCTCCGCGCAGGAAGTCAGCACCGCCATCGGCAACTGGCAACTCACTGCCACCGCCGCCGACAGCATCGCCGTGGCCTACGCCGGCAGAACTCTCATCAGCAGCATCGGCATCGCCGCCTTCACGCCGGGCTGGAAGCAACAACGCTTCAATTTCCACAATGCCGCCATGACTCGCGACGGCAATGCCTTCACCTGGCACAAGCAGGATCAACAAGCCGACACCAAGCTCACCCTCACCTTCACCGATAAAACCCTGCGCATAGCCCTCAATATGCTTGC
>JAAZKQ010000289.1 GCA_012799755.1 Lentisphaerota bacterium
AGGCGCTGCCGCCGGCCGATGCCGGCCAGCCCGCCGGTAATACGTTCCTCTACACCCTCGCCGTCCTCGGCGATTTGCCCCGCCTGCGCAGCTATTATCGCCATCACCAGATCCCCGACCAAATCCTGGCCGACAACATCCACGACTTCGCCATCTGGACGGACGACTTTTTCCAGAAGCACGGCCGCTACGGCTGTAGCGCCTGGCACTGGCTCTCGCATCACCTCAAGCCTGATCTCTTCCGCCTCAACCGCCTGCAATTCCAGTTCTCCCGTTGGAAATATCCCTACAGGGTGTACCAACGGCGACAGGAACCACAGCAGCTGGCGATCTTCCCCAATGCCGATTTACCTGTCAACGCCCAGGGTTTTTTCTGCCAAGAGCATGAAACCGCCGCCGTCAGTACGCGCTTCCAGGCTGACGCCGCGACCATCTGCGGCCATCTCGTCAGCCCGAACGGCCTCATTTCCCTGGAGCCAACCACATTGCGAGCAGACGAATGGCGTAGCGCCATCGCCCACAATGACCTCATGATTGCCCTCCATATTCCCGCCGGTGAAGCTCTCTCCCCGGATGGCTGCAAGGACGCCCTGCGCCAAGCCCGGCAGTTCTTCCCGCGGCATTTTCCAGACTTTCACTTCAAGGGCTTTTGCTGCGCTTCCTGGCTCTTTGATCCACAGCTCGGCAACTATCTCCCGCCTGACAGCAACATCATGCAGTTCCAGGCCCTTTTCCACCTCTTCCCACACCTGGGCGGCAACGACAGGCAAATCCGCGAACGCGTCTTTGGTGATCCAAAGCTGCCGCTGGACGCCGTGCCCCAGCGCAGCTCCCTGCAACGCGCTGTCCTTGGGCATATTCGCGTTGGCATGGTTTGGCGCTCTGGTTGCGCCGTCCTCATTTAAGCGCGACGCACAGCGTCACGTATAACACACCAGCCATCAGCCCCCTCCGGTCCACAGGCGTGCCACCGTTCAGATCAGCGGCAACGTCCACGGCTCGCGTTTGCGGAAAGGCGTGCGGAATTGACGCTTCAGTACGCCAAGTTCCTCCAAGTGGATGTAGCAGGCGATATCGCAGGCCCGACCGCAGATGCTGGTCTTGTAGCCATGCTTGACGCCGGGATAAAAATACAGCTGGTCAAGCACCTCCCGCGCGCGCGTCGGCGTCAACTGCGCCTCGCCGGATATCAGCTGCAAGCGTTCCGGATCGTCTAAAAACGCCTCGGGCGGCATGAAGGGATTCTTGGTCATATTGGCGCCTGCGTAATAGGCCGCGCACTGCCACTTGTCCACGCCATCTTTCATATCCAAGGCCTTGCCGGGACAAGCGGCGGCGCAAGCGCCGCAACGGTCGCAAAGATGGGGTTCGACCACGGGATCGCTCGGCAACTCGGCATTGGTAAGAATGAACACGTAGCGCTGGAAGGGCCCGAAATCGTCCGTGAGAATGCTGCCGGAGCAGCCGCGTTCACCAAGCCCGCAATCCACCGCACACTGTTCAAAATCCAACTGCGGCTCTTGTTCGCAGCCCCGGAAGATCTGTCGGTAGTCAATCTCGGGATTAGTCGAGTCTTGCTCCTGCATGACAGTCTGATTGCGCCGTTGCGGCAGCGCCAGGAAACCCTGGTCTTCCAACACGGCGGCAGCTTTCAGCAAGGCCACGGGCATGACCGTTTCCTCCAGAGCCTCCACGGCGTTGGTCGTATATTGATAGTAGGTCGAGCCCTCCTCAATGCCCCGGCGCGCTCCGCGAAGCTGCCGAAAAGCCGCGCAAACCACGCTCTTGGTTCCCGGATAAATCTTAGTCACCGCCGGATCGCGCATGCGACCGACATCGCCACAACGAACAATGTCCGCGCCATAGTTAACCATGGTCGCTGTCAGGCTGTCCTTCAATGCTGCCATGCTGCTCATAGTACTTTTGCCTCCCGCAAATGCTCATAACAGGCCACATCGCAACGGCGCCCACAGAGACAGGGCGCGTAGCCCGTCTGGGCCATCGGCAAAAAACGCAGTGCGGGGAAAATCGCCCTAGCGCTTTCCGCGTCAAAGCGCTTTTCGCCATTGAGTATCGCCTCACGCTCTGGGTGATCCTTGAGGGTGGCATCCGTCATCAAGGGATTGGAGCGATGGGCGCCGCGATAGTACACCGCGCACTGCCAGCTGTCCAAGCCGTCAGTGAGACTCAGCGCTTGGCCCGGACAAGCGCGCACACAGGCGCCGCAACGGTCACAGAGACTCTCCCGGAAGGGCTCGTCGCAAGCTAGCGGCGCATCCGTCACAATAAAGACGAAACGCACGAAAGGCCCGAACTGCGGCGTCAAGACGCCGCCGCGCAGGCTGCGCGAGCCCAGACCGCAAAGCTCCGCCGCCCGTGCAAAGTCCATGATCACATCCGGCGGGGGCTTCCCGGGCGCTACAGGTTCGGCATGAACCAACTCGTAGGTGTCCGAAACCTCCGGATTCGTCGTCTTGTCGCCCTTGATGCGCAAGTTGGAAATATTGCGCTGGACACAGGCGTCATAGCCTTCATTCTCAATCAACCCGGCCATCTTAAGCAGAAAAATCTCAGCGACTTCTTCGTCAATGGCCTTGACGCCCAGCTGGGTATAATTGAAGTGCTGCGTGCCTTCGGCCATGCACTGGTACAAGGCCCGCGGCACCCGGAAACCACAGCCGATCACACAAGTCGCCCAAGGCAGTATTTGCTTCGGGTCGCGCTGCGGATTTTCGTCGGCAAAGCCGGCGATATCAGCGATACCCACGAGGTCCGCACCGTACTCACGGGCCTTTTCTTTTATCAGTTCTGCTGTCAACATCGTGCTACCCTCAAAAAAGTCCTGTGCTTTTGCCCGAAGCTCAGCGCTCCAGTGACCACGGCTTGCCCCTGCGCAGAGGACGGCGGAAACGCTGCTCCATGCAACCGCCACGCTTCTCCAACATGCTCACACAAGCGCGGATGCAACCACCGCATTTGGCCATGTTGTAGCCCACCCATGACGGGAAGTACTTCGCCAGGGCTTTGTATACCTTGACGATCTCCTGCTCCGTCGCCTGCGCCTTGCCCTCCAGCACATTCAGGTCGCCATTTTCATTGGCGTCAAAAACTTCCTTGGGCACAAAGGGGTTGAATTTGCGACCGGCATGCGTGTAGAACGCATAGCATTTCCACTCGTCCAGCTTGCCCCACTCACAAAGCTTGCCGCCGACGCTCACCTTGATGCTTTCGGTCGCACTCAGACACTGCCCGGGACACTCGCGCACGCAGGCCATGCAATGGCGACACAAGGGGGGGCCATCATACATGGGATCGGGTTCCAGGGGCGCGTCCGTGAAGATAAAGGCCACGCGCTGCAACGGCCCGAACTGCGGCGTCAGGAACATCTTGCTCCAACCAATCTCGCCCAGACCGCAGGCTACCGCCGCCAAGCGGAAATGGAACTGCAAGTCGGGCGCCACACTGCCTGGCCTTGCCGGTCGCGTGAACTGCACGGTTCGGTGGTGCGCCGTCTTGGTCTTGGCACGCTCATATACCTCAATTTGCTCCTCCGGCGATAGGGTGTTCCCCGGCGAGCCATCCATGTCCGACACCACTCCCCGCGCGCCGGTATTGCGATACAACGCCGCCTCGTAGCCATGGTCTTCAATCAGCTTGCCCACGCGATACAGCACCGATGGTGCAAAGATCTCGTTGATGCCACCATAGGCCATGGACGGATACTGGTAGAATTGCGTGCCTTCCTCAATTACGCGCTGGACACCGCGGGGAATCCGGAAGGCCATGCCAATCACCCGCGTGGCCTCGGGAAATATGTAGCGCGGGTCCATCTCCTTGGGTGCGCCCTCAAAGCGGGCCATATCGCCAATACCGCACAAATCGGCGCCGGCCGCCAACGCCGCCTTCTTCACCATCTCGCTGCTCAGCATCGCCTCGCTCCTCATTACGCATTTCATTCGGCTGTCAGCCACGCAGAGTGCAGCCGCTTTGTCTGCCATCACATCGCTGTAAAACACAAGATATAAGTGTATCGCCCCACCACGGCTTTGCCAGCGCCATAAGCACTTTTTCGCAGGCCGGGCGTAACCGGTTACCGATTGATAACAGACATTTTTTATCCGCAGATTACGCAGATTGGCGCAGATTATTAGCGGCATG
>JAAZKQ010000290.1 GCA_012799755.1 Lentisphaerota bacterium
AAAACCCACTTATGCTTTTCGGACAAACTCGCGCTAGTTTCCTCATCACGACAAACAGCATTGAGAAAACCATGACAAAAAAACAAGCTGTTATCTTCGGGGCCGGCAATATCGGCCGGGGCTTTATCGGCCAGCTGTTTTCCGAATCGGGCTACGAAGTCATTTTTGTGGACGTTGATCAGGAACTCGTCGCCGCCCTCAACCGCGACCGCCGCTACCATTTGCAGACCGTCTGCAACAGCGGCGTGGAAGACTTCCACATCGGACCGGTGTCAGCCGTAAACGGCGCTGACGGCGCCGCTGTCGCCCAGGCCATTGCCGGCGCGAGTATCGCCGCAACGGCGGTCGGCGCCAACGCGCTGCGCTTTGTCGCCCCGAATCTCGCCGCCGGCATCGCCCTGCGCGCGACAGCCAAGGCCGCTCCGCTCAATATCATCGTCTGCGAAAATCTCCACGGCGCCGCCCAACACCTGCGGGACTTGACGGCAGCGAGCATGAGCGATACCGCCGGGCGCGACTACCTCGCAATTCAAGTAGGTTTTGTGAACACGGTCATCGGTCGTATGGTACCGGCGCCAACGCCGGAAATGCGCGCAGCAGACGTCAGTTTCATCAAGGTCGAACCCTACAAAGAGTTGCCGGTTGACCGCAGCGGCTTCGTCGGCGCCATTCCGAACATCAGCGCCATGCACGCGGAGGACAACTTCGACGTCTTCACCGCCCGCAAACTCTACGTCCACAACTGCGGCCACGCGCTCCTGGCCTATGTGGGCTATCAGCGCGGCTACACCTATGGCTATGAAGCCATGGCCGATGACGAAATTCGCGCTTTTATGCTCGCCGGTCTGCGCGAAAGCGTGGATGGCATCTGCGCCAAGTTCGGCGCCGACCCAGCCTGGCTCAACAGCCACGTTGATGAGCTGCTGCTGCGTTTCGCCAACCGGCAGCTCGGCGACACGCTCTATCGTCTGGGACGCGACCCCTTGCGCAAACTGGCGGCCGAAGACCGCCTCACCGGCGCCGCCAATCTCGCCTGCGAAGCCGGCGTGCAGCCACGACACCTCGCCTGGGGCATCGCCGCCGCCCTGCTCTTCGCACCAGACGACGACAGCAGCGCCCAGGAGCTGCAACGGCAACTGCGCGACTCGGGCGTGGCAAAAACCCTCGCCGCCGTCGCCGGCATCGCGCCGGACAGCGCCCTCAGCGCCCTGGTGCAGGACGCCTACGCCATCCTCCGCGTAACGCCCACCGCCCTGCCCAAAACCTGAACGCAAGGGCCGCAAGCAGCACCCATTTCTCAGGGAGACGCAGCAAGATGATCATCGGCATTGATATCGGCGGCACCAAATGCGCAGTCGTCGCTGCAGACGACTCGGGCAACATGGGCCGAGTCATACGCTTTCCGACCACGAAGGTCCACGATACGCTGGCGGCGATCTTCGCCGCCGTGCGTGAGCTCGGGCCGGATGGCAAGCAGAGCTTCGGCGTCGCTTGCGGCGGCCCACTTGACGCCAAGGCCGGCGTGGTCCTCTCGCCGCCCAATCTGCCCGACTGGGACCGCATTGCCATCTGTCAGCTGCTCGAAGAGCAATTCGGTGGCCGCGCCTACCTAATGAATGACGCCAACGCCTGCGCCCTGGCCGAATGGCAGTACGGCGCCGGCAAAGGCGCGCGCAATATGGCCTTCCTCACCCACGGCACGGGCATGGGCGGCGGACTGATCCTCAATGGCGCGCTTTATGAGGGCAGCTCCGGTGACGCCGGCGAACTCGGCCATATCCGCCTCGCCGAAAACGGCCCCATCGGCTACCACAATGCTGGTTCCTTCGAGGGCTTCTGCAGCGGCAGCGGCATCGCCCAGCTTGCCGCTGGACGCATCCCCGGCATGGACAAGCCCAGCGCCAAGGACGTCGCCCAAGCCGCCGACCGCGGCGTGCCCGAAGCCCTCGCGATCATGGCCGAAAGCGGTCGCTATCTGGGCCGCGCCCTGGCCATCCTCATTGATATCATCAACCCCGAAGTGATTGTCCTGGGCAGTATCTACACCCGCTCCGGCCATCTGCTCGAACAAACCATGCGCGCCGAACTCGAACGCGAAGCCCTTCCCAGCGCCCTGGCCGTCTGTCGCATCGTCCCCGCCGCCCTCGGCGAAAACACCGGCTGCATGTCCGCCATCGCCGTCGCCGCCTACCGCGCCAAGGGAAATTAGCCGCCGACAAGCGTTCAACACTCGTAAACGCAAACGGGCCATGGCAAGTATCCGGGTGAACGCCCCGCGTACTATTGCTTGGCAAAATCTTCCAGTTTGCTGATCCAAGCGTCGAAATGTGGACATTCAGCCCGCAGCCGCTCTAGACCGATGCGCTTTGCCACGAGTGGCCCATGCAGGGCCTTCCGATACGTCTGGAACAAGGAAACAATGCGCTTTGACGGCCAATTGACATTGTCAATATCCTCTGGCGTCGGATAACTCTCCCTGATGGCCTGAAATTGTGCCTGTTTGCTCATGTCCGTCATGGCCTTGGGCAATTCGTCGGGCGATGCAAAAAGCAGCGCTTCAAACTCGTGGAGCGCCAAGTAGGGCAGAAAGCGTGGATCGTCAAAATACGCCGCAATGGCTTGCTCAACATATGCGACCTGAGCGCTTGGCTTGTCCGTCGGTCGCGTCTCCATGCCAGGAAAATCTGCCGGCAGGCCATCGTAGTCAAGACATGTCGTCACCAGCGCATCGCCTGCGCCCTGAAGCAGCCGGCCGACATCATTCGCAAACTTCTTGAACGTGGTCACGCCTCCCCGGAAGTTGGGCCCGTCCTTGACCATCTTCGTCACCAGCAGGGTTGGGATCAAACAGAGATGCAACGACCAAAAATGTTCTTGGAGAACGTCTTTGACAAAACGCTCCTCGGTATATCCCTCAACCAGCACCAAGGCCCTTTTCATTACGGTCGCGCTCCCAACAAGTTCTTCTCCCACAGGTCCCCCAGACCATAGCCCTCGGCTCCGGCAAAGGATTCCAGCCAAGTCCTCAAGTCGCTTTTGACAAGACGTCGGAAGACACTTTCGCCGTTTTCGCGCTCGCTGGTCCACACCTGTTCCGGCTCAAGATGGTTGACCAGTGTCACGGACTGCGTCGCCACCAGCAGCTGAGTGCGAGTGGACGCAGCAGTCAGCAATTCAGCCAACAGGCCAATTGCCGCCGGATGCAGTCCCAACTCCGGTTCATCAAGCAGAATGATGGCCGGAAGTTCCGGTTGCAGCAATAGAGTGACCAAACACAGAAAGCGCAACGAACCATCTGACAAGGCGACGCCGTTGAAATAGGAATCGCTGCCCTTTTCACGCCACTCGAGCCGAATCTTGTCGGGATTGATTTTGACTGGTGCAAGACAGAAACCGCCGAAGTACGGCGCAATCTGCCCAAAGACATCCTGGATGTTGCGGAAATGCTCGGGGTGAGCCTGCTGTAATCCATAGAGAAAGGCCGCCAAATTGCCTGCGTCCGAACGCAGAAAGCGGTTATCGTTGACCTCGGCCGGTCCTCGCAGCGCCGCTGTGGCGCTGGTATCGTGAAAATGATAGAGGCGATAGCTCGCCAAGTCCGTTCGGATAGTCTCTGCAATCCTCTCTTCGCTGACAGCCAAGCGGGCTTCGCGGCTGGCGCCGCCGAGCTCTATCGTACTTAAGCCATTCTCGCACTGCGGATCGTGGGCATAGACTGTCCCGCGGTCAACGGCCAACGTATTCTCATCAGTAGGAATGAGAGCAAGGCGATAGCCATCGCGGCGGCCCTTCTCGCCGAACTCCACAGCGAGTCTCATTGCCGGCGAGACTTTGCGGCCGCGATACAGCAGCGCCTCGGCACCCCGCTCAAGTGAATAGCGTGCTAAATTCTGCATACGAATTTCCCGCAGAAGTCGGAAAACCTGCATGAGATTGGATTTGCCGGCACCATTGGCGCCGATAAGCACATTCAAGTCGCCCAATTCCAGCGTCTGTCGCCGGATAGACTTGAAGTTCTCAATCTCTAGCTTTTCCAATTTCCTCATGGGTCACACTCCTTGGCGAAGCTGCGGTCATCCCCGTTCTCTCTTGCCCCCTCGCTGCAATCCACCAACTCAACCACAGCACCAGCACCGGCTATCAACCGCTGTTCCTAAAAACATCGTGGCGGCAGTTCGAGCAGGGTGCGATGGAAGACGCCCGAAGCCATAATCTAGTCCGCAATGCGCCTTCTTGCCTACACGTCATGACTGATTAACAGCCAGAGGAAGAATGGCCCGCCGACCAGCGAGGTAATGACGCCGACGGGAATCTCCACCGGCGCGACGACGCAGCGGCCAAAGGTGTCGCAGATCACCAGGAAGGCGCCGCCGAAGAGCACGCTGGCGGGCGCGAGCTTGCGATGGTTGGCCCCGAACAGCAGGCGGCAGATATGCGGACAAACCATGCCGACGAAACCAATCGGGCCGCAGACCGCCACCACGCCGCCAACCAATAGCGACACGCAGAAGAAGAACAACAGTTTGCTGCGCTCCCGGTTTACACCGCGGCTGGCCGCAAACTCCTCGCCGACGGCCAGCAGGTTGAGCGCCTCGACCTGGCTGATGACCACAGCCATAGTCACGAAGCACAACGCGGCCATAGCCCCGAGCGTAGGATAGCCCACCGCGTCCAGACCGCCCATCAGCCAGCGCATGACTCGAAACATGTCGTTGGCATCGCCCAGATACTGCACAAAGAGAATCAGGCTGGAAAAAAAGGAACTGACGGCCACGCCGGCCAGGAGCATGGCCGCCGTGGAGCTGGTGCCGCGCAGACGAGTCAGACCATAGACCAGGGCAATGGCGCACAAGGCCCCCAGGAAAGCCGACATGCTCATGCCGGAAAGGCCGAGGATGCCCACGCTGATCCCAAAACGGACGTAAATCGCCACGCCCAAGGACGCGCCACCTGACACCCCCAGCGTAAACGGCGTCGCCAACACATTGCGAAAGAGGCCCTGGAAACACATGCCACTCAGCGACAAGGACGCGCCGGCAATGAACGCGGTGAGCACCCGCGGCACCCGCATCCGCCAAAAAATGCGATGCTCCAAGGGCAATACACCGTCATCAAACACGGCCGGCAGCGGTATGGTGCGAATACCGGCGAAGGGCGCCAGTACCAAGACCAGCAGCACCAAGAACATCAGTACTCCGTAAAGCAGCCAGGAAGGAACGCGAGGACGGCTCATGCGCGACTCCTTTCTCCGGCGCCGGCTCGCCGGAGTTCAATACCGCCGGCAGCGGAAAGCGTCAGCATTACCTCCGCCCCCACCGGCAGGCTGATGCTGGGAAAGACATGACCAAAGGGCAAGCCGCAGGCCACAGGACCGGCGATCTCGGCGGCGACCTCGCGCAGGAGCTCGGGAATGTATTCGCTGTCCTCAGCCTGGCTGAACTGGCCGAAAAGCAGTCCCCGCAGGCGCCGTAGGAAGCCCGCCGAGCGCAGCTGCGTGAGATAGCGATCAATGCGATAAGCGGCCTCGCCAATGTCCTCAAGGACCAAAATGGGATTCTCCACCCGCGAGGGAAAATGCGCCGTGCCCAACAGCGAATTAAGCAGCGAAAGATTGGTGGGCAACAGCTGTCCGCAGGCCCGGCCCGGTTTGAGTACCTCCACGCCGTTTGTCGCCCAAGCCGGCAGTAGCTCGCCTTGGCCGTTCAGACAGTCAAGCAGCGACGACCAGACCAAGCTCAACGCCTGGCTCTGCTCGGGCGTGCTCAAGTCCCGACCGAATTCACTACAAAGCATCGGCCCATGGATATGCCCGCTACAACCATGCTGAAACGCGGCCAGATGCAGGCCGCAGAGGTCGCTGTAGCCAATGATGGGCTTGCGGTTGCGGCGCAGACGCTCCCAGTCCATGTTATCCAGCAGCCTGGTGGAACCAAAACCGCCGCGGACGGCCATGCAGGCATCGCAGTCATCCCGCGTCAGCACGTCAACAAGGCTCGCCAGGCGCTCGTGATCATCTCCCGCCAAGTAGCGTTGGGGCGTCAGCGGCCTTGGTGCCAGGACGTTCACCCCGAAATCCCGCAGGCGTGCCAGGCCACGCTCAGTACGCACAGGGTCAGGCACACCCGACAATGCAAACAAGCCCAGTCTTTTTATCGCGCACGCCGCGGGATGTTCTGCCAAGGGGACCATGAAGAAGCACAACTCCAAGCTGATCAGCTACAAGACGGAAAAACATAAACGTAGCCCGACAGCAGTCTTTTTCCACGCCCCAAAGCAGTAAACACCGCGTTTGCAGGTAACCGGTTACCGATTGATAACAGACATTTTTTATCCGCAGATTACGCAGATTGGCGCAGATTATTAGCGGCATG
>JAAZKQ010000291.1 GCA_012799755.1 Lentisphaerota bacterium
AAACACACCGGCCTTCCGACGCCAAGCAGCCTACTCTCAAAAAAATCTGCGCAAATTTGCGTAATCTGCGGATAAAAATGTCTGTTATCAATCGGTGACCGGTTACGCAAATTGTGCTTCCAGATGATTTCAGCTGCCTTGGCATCGTGGTGATTGGACCGTTCCTCGTTGCGAGTTCCGACGATTCGCGCGGCGAGTTTCATAAGGGCCATTGAATAGGGGCAGGGCGCCGTTTGATTGGATCATGTTACGCTGCGTGCTGCGAGTCCGCGGCACGGTCGGGAGATGGGGGCGCAAGGCGCTGAATTGAAATGGGATAGCTGGGAGCGGGAAGGGGGCGGCAAGCCCTCTTCCCGCCCATCTCGCAACAATCAACTATTTCTTTCCGGGGGTGATTTCGATGCCCCAGGTTTTGCCGGCTGGGAAGAGCATGGGCTGGTCGAGGAGAGCGGGAGCGAAGGGCGTACGGGTGCCGTCGTGCTCCACGCGTTGGGCTTGTGCCTTGGCGGGATCAATGCCGATTTCCTGCCAGTCGAGGATGACGGCGCTGGTGGCGTCCTCGGTACTGAAGTTGGTGCAGATGAGCAACGCGGATTGGACGCGACCGCTGGCCCAGAGGCGTTTGCCCTGGCTGTCGTAGTCGTAGTCGAGGATGCGGCGGACGGCTGTCTGCACGCAGGGCAGGGTATTGACGCTGTAGCGACCGAAGAGATTCCAGTTTTCGGCCCAGCTGTGGACTTTATCGCGCAGCCGTGGCGGGCGCGAGAGTTCACCACGGTAAAAATACTCGATGTTGTGGTGGCGGAAGTGCACGAGTGGCACGAGATAGTCGCGCATGGCCGGGTTGTCCATGAAGGATGGCGGGAACCACCCGGGGGTGTTGCCGTTGATCAGGTTGTGGGCCCATTTCATGCGCATGGCGCGGATGTTGTTGTCATAGGCGCTGCCGTAGCGGAAGACGACATCGCTGTAGATCACGGAATATGCCGGGACGGTATTTTCAGCCTCGATATGCCAGCAGATCATGGCGTCCAGCAGGTCAACGACGGCTTCGGAGTTACATTCGGTGGCGAGGATGCGATCAGGGGGCAGGATGGCGCGCACGCCTTGGAGGATGTTCTTGTAGCCGGCGACCCACCAGGAGCCGCCACCAAGGGGATGGCCGTGGGTCGGGTCTTCGCAGAGCACGGGCGAGCCGGCGCCAATCTGATCCATGTACACGCCATTGAGGCCGTAATCAATGGCGAGCGCGCGGTCGTTCTCGGTTATTTTGTCCTTCCAGGTTTGCGAGGCCGGGCACATGACGGCGAGGACGACTTTTGAGCCGTCGCTTTCCGTACTGCGGTAGGTTTCGCTGACGACGCTGCCGTCGGCGCGTTTGGTGGCGCCGGCTTTACCGACGGCGCTGAACTGCCAGTCTTCCATGCCGCGATCGCGGGTATCCCAGAGACGACCGTTGGTGTAGGGCATGACATAGCAGTCCAGGGCCTGGATGTCCCTGACGCCTTGGGCGAAGCCTTCTTTGGCCGGCAGATAATGCGGGTAGTCATTGTCGAAGGGAATCTGGTGCCATTGGTACCAGTGGATGCCGCAGGGCAGGCCCATGGTTTCGCGGAATTTGCGGACTTGCGGCACGACGGCCTTGGCTTCGCCGAAGACTCGCCCCCAGACGCAGAGTTGTTTGAGCCAGAGCGGCGTGGTGCGCCGGCCCTCAGGGCCCATGGGCGGATACCAGCCGGCATTTTCGCGCACCCAGTCGCGATAGAGCTTGGTCGCTTCGTACCAGTCGCCGCGGAAACTGCGCCAGTGTATCGTGCCGGGCGTGCTGATGCTGCGGGCGGGCTCATTGGGCCAGAAGGGCAGGCGGTGCTCGTATTCGATGACGATTTGCGAGCTGCCGCCGGGATTGCGCATACTCATCCGCTTGTAGGCGCCATCGGGGTCGTGGGCGCCGACGTACATGCCGCCGCCGCGACCGTCGTCCCAGACGGCCATGAAGCCCATCGTTGCCGTGAGCGACGGGTAGGTACTGGTGATATTCATCTGGGATGAGAAGGGGTCATGGACGACGGAGCCTTCGGGACCCGGCGTCAGCGCGTGGCTGCTTGTGCCCAACGCTTCCAGACAGAGCACACCGACGCTGGCGCTTTGCGCTCGCCAGCGTTCGCTGCCCGGAATGAACTCCAGGCGCCAGGACACGCCGGGCTGAGCCGGCGATGCTGTCAGCAGGACGCGCACTTGCAGTTCCTCGGCGTCGGCGACGCCGAGGGGACCGTGGAAGAGCATCGCTTCCGGTGAGATGCTGATATTTCGCCAGGGCATTGTGGAGTCCAGCGTGTGCATGGACTGGTCTTGCCGATTTTGGATGTTCAGGCAGAAGAGCGCCTGCGATTGTTCCATGAGGAGTGCGCCGTCGGCCTTGTCCACCAGCGCGTCAAGCGCCAGCGACTGACCACCGTTGTGTTCGTAGTGCCCAAAGACCATGGCCAGGTCAGCGCTTTCACGCTCGCAGCTGCGGCGATTGGCGTCATCGCGGCCATAGCAGCGGGCGGCATTGGCGAGGGACTGTCGCCAGTCCGCGGCGGCATTTTGCCAGCGGGTGAGCTTGGGCCGCAGAGCCTGCGCCATGCTGCTGATGGTTTCAGGCACGGATTCGGTCGCCGTGCCGATTTGCAGCCAGGCGGCATTGCCGGCCTCAGGCTGATCCCAGCGGCTCCAGGCAAAACGGGTTGCGGCATGCAGGTAGATGCGCTCGCCGGGGTGATCGGCGTAGATGCGGACATCGCTGTCATGTATGGCGATGAAGTCTTTCTGGTCGGCCAAGACCGCCCAGGCGCTGAAAACGGAGAGGAACTTTTTATCGGCGACCTGGCCTTTGGCGACCTTGTCCAGCGCTCCCAAGTTACAGCCGTACCAATCGGGCAGGGCGCCGTCATCAACATGCCAGTCGAGGAAATGCAGTTCTTTCCAGCTATGCGGTTGTTCCTGCCGGTAATGCGCTTCAACAAGGATCAAACCGGTCTCGTCCTTGAAAAAGACCCACTGGTATTGTGCTGACGGTTCGTTGGGCGGTCGCGAGCCGTTTTTCCGGCAGAAATGGGCCTGGTGGCTGACGACGGTGCAAACGGGGCCATCAGCGACGACGGTCAGGGTTGGCGCGGGGTCCCAATTCAAGCGCCAGATGTCGCTGTAGGCGGCGTTTTCGGCGCTTTTGATATTGTCGAAAACGCGGTCTTCCCAGCTGATGCTGTCAAGCACACGCCCCGATGGGAAGACGATCTGGGAGGGCATGCCGCCTTGGCGGTCGCTCCGCATGGTCAGGGTGTAGGCCGGCATGCGCAGGACGATTTCGTTTTGCGGCCGGGGCGGCTGTGAGGCCGCAGGACGGACAAGGATATCCAGCTGCAAGGGCGCGTCCTGGCTGCGTGCGATCAGGGCTGCTGGCAGACGGATGGCGAAGCAGCCGTGGTGATGGGTGCTGGGAATGTACTGGGCTTCAATGCGTTCGCCCTGCACGGAACATTCGAGTTGCGCACCTGGAGCGATGGGGCGTGGCGCCCGTTGCCAGACGATGCCGCTGGCCGGCGCGCCGAAAACGGTCAGCGAAAAACTCTGAGCGCCATTCTGTGCTTGCAGCACACTGCCGACGACCGCCAGGGCCATGAAGAACATGCCATTTGTACGCATTGCTGTTGCCTTTCGTTTTTTTGGGAGCTAGCTGCCTGGTTCGGCTGTGGTGCCTCTACAAGGCACTTCTTTAAAGGATTGAGCCAGTACTATAAGCAGGTGCCGGGCGTGGCACAACGCCCGGTGCCGCAGTTCGGACCACACGAAAAAGCCCACCGGCAGGATCATGCCGATGGGCTTGCGGTTAACCAAATTGGCGGAGTTGACGGGGCTCGAACCCGCAACCACCGCCGTGACAGGGCGGTGCGCTAACCAATTGCGCCACAACTCCGGTTCCATTTCGTCCAAGCAGTCTTGAAACGCTTTAAATTATCGCCTACGGGGCATATTGCAAGCGCGAATCTGCCGCCGGCAAAGGAAAATTGTAAGCGGTCACTCGTTGATAACTCTGTGCCTGCGGTCATTCTGACCGCACTGCCGCCAAAACATCTTCTCCCTGGCATTTGAGCGCTGAAAGCGCGAGCTATGATAGCCCAGGGCAAAGCGACGCCGAAGG
>JAAZKQ010000292.1 GCA_012799755.1 Lentisphaerota bacterium
ACGGGGCGCCGGGCGGGACGAGAAAGCGGCTGGAAGCCGCTTCTACTCTCTGGCCGGGAGAGGGGCGTTTGGATTGTTCGGTGACGGGGCGCCGGGCGGAACGGGAAAGCGGCTGGAAGCCGCTTCTACTCTCTGGCCGGGAGACAGGCGCTATCTTGGTGAAATCGGCTTTTCCTCTGCCATAGCGGGTTGTTCATTTTCTGACGATAACAGGCGGCGACAGCTTGCAGAGCTGGCGAATGCTGGCGAGATCGGCCGCACTTTGGCTCAGGCCGGGCGCCGGCGCTTCAATGCGGTCGGCGAGCTCCAGGGCCATAGCTAGCGCCGTGACGCAATCAACGATGAACTGCTTGCGACATTCCGTGTCCTTGTCCGGCGTAGCTTCGGCCCGCAGCATGTGGCAGTCGAATTCGCAGACGCCGCGCCAGCCGAATTGCTTGAGGGCCCAAAACATGAACGCGGTTTCCTTCAGCCCTTCGGGGCCGATCAGCGGCGGAAAGTCGTTGTCGAATTGCGCCTTGATCTGGCTGCCGAAGTGGAGGAATTTGAGTTTCTTCAGGTTGCAGAGGTAGCTCACCGTCATAACAGCATTCATCAGCGCCATGCTTTCGTGCTGGAGGAGTTCGGGGTTCACGCCCCAGAAATCCGGGTCGCGCAGGCGTCCGAGGATGAAGCCGACCGCATGGCCGCTGGTGGGCAGGAACATCTGTCCACGCGGCTCATTGGGTTTGGGCTCCATAGTGGCGCCGCTGTAGTTCGTCATACCCTTTTCGCGGATGTAGTCACGAACGTGGTTCAAGCCATCGGCAAGCCAGTCATAGACCTGCGTCCACTGCGTGACCACCGGCACTTCGAAGCCATCGCGGGCGACCCAATAGATATAGTAGCGCGCACCGAGGAACTGCCCCATACGGAGCGCTCGCTCAACCTTCAGGCGCGCCAGGCGGCGAATCTCGGCATCGGGATTGCAGAGGCCGCCATTGCGGAAGAGTGGGTGGCCATGGAGACTACAGACCGCCGAGTTCACCCGAACGCCGCCACCATCCAAGATCGCCTTGATTTCCCGCAGCTTTTTCGCGCAAGCACTGTTGGGATCAAGGTCGTCTTCGGGTTGCTGCGGGTCCCAGGGTACGAGGTCATCGTCATGGAAGCCCGTGGCTTCGATGTAACCTTCTTTACCGGCCCAGGCGAGGATATGCGCGGTCTCCAGCGAGTCCATACGCTTCAACACCGCGCCGCCAAAGGGGTCAGACAGAGGGTTTCCTACGCACCAGAAAGGCATGGAGCGTTCAGTGATACAGGATTGGGCCGTCATGGTGTGACTCCTTCAGTAGTGTGATAATCAAAGGACTCCGGCTGCCCACATCAGGCCGCGGACGGTGACTTCCAGCACTTCGGGCGTGCGTTCAAAGTCAGCGATGACATGGCCGAGCGAGGAATAGAACACGCGGCCCTTGCCATAACGGCGCGTCCACAGCACGGGCATGATCGTGCCGTCTATCCACTCGGCGTGGCGAGCGTCAAAAGTGGTCGTCGCCAGCACGTTGTTCTTGGGATCAACATGCATGTAGTACTGCTCGCTATGCATGTCAAAATCCTTGATGCCCTTGAGGATCGGGTGGTCGTGCTGGACAATGTTGACGCGGTAGTCAATGATCCCGCCGGGATGGGCGACCCACTGGCCGCCGATCATGAACTGGTACTCGGTGTTCTGCCGGAAGGCATCGCCGGCGCCGCCATGCCAGCCGCCGATTGCGACGCCGTTGCGCACCGCGCCGGTCAGCGCCTGCGCCTCGGCCTTGCCTATTTCGCCCATGGTCCACACCGGCACAATCAGCTGGTAACGCTCAGTCAACCCGGATTCCAGCAGGCATGCCTGGTTGTCTTGGATATCAACCTCCAGTCCCCGTTCGCGAAGAGTCTCGGCAACCAAGTCGGACGTCGGCACAGGATCATGCCCTTGCCAGCCACCGCGGAAAATCAGTACTCGAGCTGTCATCACATCTGCCTTTCCTTATGCGTATTGACGCGATTCATGAAAGTTCCGGGAAACAAATCAGTCCAACTGTCCTTTACTGAGGCCAATGGGCAGCGGGGCAGGGCGCGAACAGGTGCTTTGGATCGTCACCGCCTGATCCGAAGCGGCGGATTCACAGATGGCGCACATGACATCGAGCACATGGAAGGCCAATTCGCCGCTGCAACGATGGGGCCGCTTGGTGGCAATGGCCTGGGCCATGTCAGCCAGACCGATGCTCCGCATGTTCTCGTTGTAAATGAAGGGATTGTCCAATGGCGCCCAATCCGCGCTCAGACCGGCTTTGAAGAAGCGCGCATCGCCGGCGAAGGTATTGGGGTCGGGCACATGCATACTGCCTTCCGTGCCATGCAGTTCAATATCGCGGTAGCCGGAGTGCTTCCACACGTCAAAGCTGGTGATCAGCGTGATGACTGCGCCGGAGTGGAAGGCCAGGACTGCCGAAATATGCGTATCAATTTCCACTGGGAAAGTCTTGCCGACATTGACTTTCAGGCCTTCGCGAAGATCGGTCGAACGTGTGGAGAACGCGGTCACTTTTTTGATGGGCCCGAGCATCTGGATCAGCGCCGTCAGGTAGTACGGCCCCATATCAAACAGTGGCCCGCCGCCCTTGAGGTAGTAGAACGCCGGCGCTGTATGCCATGACTCATGGCCATGACACATCATGAAGGCCGTGCCGGAAATGACTTTGCCGATCAGCCCGCTGTCCAACACTTGTCGGCAATTCTGGTGGCCGCCGCCGAGGAAGGTATCCGGTGCGCAGCCCACCCGCAAACCCTTGGTTTCCGCCAATTTGATGACTTCCAAAGCGCCCTGCCGATCAAGACCAAATGGCTTTTCGCAATAGACGTGCTTGCCGGCTGCCAATGCTTGCAAATTCACCTCGACATGCGCCTGTGGCGTGGTCAGATTCAGAATAATGTCAATATCCGGATCAGCCAGCATCTCCTTCACGGTCATGTCCCGGATGCCGAACTCTTCCGAGCAGCGCCGCGAGGCCTCGGGCAGAATATCAGACCCGGCGACGATTTTCACCGACGAAAAGGTCGCGCCATTGCGCAAATAAGCAGCGCTGATCACTCCACAACCAATAATCCCCGCTCTCATCGCCATGGTTCGTACTCCTTTGCTGGATGTCTGCCCTGAAAAAATCATCAACGGCAAGATTGACTTCTGTTTCACCCTGGCATATATAATATCGCAGAGACTATTAGTAGAAAATGGACAAACGCGTCAAAAGAATGGACATTAAGGTCAGCCATCTGAAGCCCTACGAGCGCCGTTTCGCTATCCTCCCGGCGGTGGAAAGCATCGGTTATTTGCCGCGCAAAACAACGCTGATCAACCAGAGCTTCCGTTCCTGCAACTTTTCCTTCATTCTGTCAGGCCATGGCGAATACCGTTTGGGCACGGTCAGCTACGCCGTCGAAGCGCCTTGCGTGCTCCTACAGTGGCCCGACGAGCCCATGTATTACGGGCCCGAGTCAAGCTGGGAAGAACTTTACCTGATCTACCCCAGGCAAACGCAGGAACTTCTACGCAATTCCAAGACCTTCTACCCGGAGACTGCGCCGGTCAGGCACATTCCCATGCTCAGTGCCGTCCGCGAAGCGATTGACCGCCTGGCACAACGACTCAATGAAACACCCATTGATCCTGACGCGGTGGATTTGGCCTGCTGGGAAATGGTCATGGCCAGCTACGCCACGCCGGCCAGCCGGCCAGCTGAAAACCCGCGCATTGACCAAATCGAACGGCGGCTCCAGAACAATCTGGCCGGACATGTGGACTACCACGCATTAGCGGCTTCCTTGGGCATGTCCCTGGCGACTCTTCGCCGCCGCTGGGCTGATTACCATCCTGGAATGTCCTTCAGCAGATACCGCGAAAGCTGCTTTCTCCAGGAAAGTTGCCGCCGTCTCATTGAAAGTGACGATCTGATCAAGGAAATCGCCGCCGCCATGGGCTTTTCCGACCAGTACTATTTCAGCCGCCGCTTTCGCCGGCTCGCACGCATGACCCCAAGCGAATACCGCCGCCGCTACCGCGTGGCGCATTGAGCGCCGGCCATTATTCCTCTGCCGGCGGGAAATGGATGGCGAGCCAGATGGTCGCCTGTTTCGGATCGGTGCTTTCCACACGGTGCCGACAGTGAGCGGGAATGAGCATGGCCTCACCGCTTTGCAGGGTAACGCGTTCGGCCCCGTCGGCAAAAAGCAAGGTGCCGCTGCCGCTGAGAACGGCGACCCACTCATCCCAGTCCTGGTCATACCAGAAACCCGGCGGTGATGATGCCTGCATGGAGACAATGCGCTCAAGGCGCAGACCCGGGCGACTCAGCAGTTCCTCAATCCGCTCTTGACCCGAGCGTGGCGGCTCCGCCGACAACAGATGAGTTTTTTTCATCCCGGACATGTGCTTCCCCCCGTGTGTTCATTATGGCTCGGACGTAGTTGCGGCTTGGGCGGCAAGGTTATCTTTTCCTGTTTGCGCCGCCGGTGGTTCCGAACTCTGGCCTTTTTTCTTTCTCGCGCCATAGGGAAGGGTCAGCGAGAGCGAGAAGATGATCAGCGCGGTGCCGGCGATAGTCCACGCATTCATTTTTTCACCAAGGATGAGCCAAGATAAAAAACAGGCGAAAACCGGCTTGAGGAAGAAAACCATGGAGGCGGCGAAGGCCGTGCACTGCGACAATCCGTAATAGTAGAGCGCATAGGCCAGAGCGGTGAGAATCAGCGCCATAACCAGCAACAGTGGCAGGGCAGATAATATCTACGCCATGACATTCTCCGGGCGACGGATGATGACCATCGGTATTGTCAGTATGCTGCCGATAAGCGACGTGCAACCCATGAACAACATGGGGCCGTAGTGAGCAACCACACGCTTGGTGATGCAGATAGACAGACTGAAGGCGCAGGCTGCCACGCACATGGTCAGAATCGCATAGACTGCACTGAGCGTCGGCGCACCGGATTCAAAGACGAACATGCCAATGCCACTCATGCCAAGCAAAACCGCGACCCATTTGTGCCAAGTCCAGGTTTCGCGATTGATGAAGCGCGCTAAAACTATCGTAAACAAGGCATTGCCACTGAAGACCACGGCGGACGACGAGGCATTCTCGAACATCAAAATAGCTGCGTGGAAGAGACTGATGGACAAGGTAATGCCGATGAAGCCCGTCAAACTGAAAATACCCAGGTCACGCCAGCCAAGTCGGCGACCGCTATGCAAATAACCCGGCAGACTGATCGCCAGCAGCACCACGCCCGTCGTGAAAAAACGGATGAAGACCATCATGAAAGGATCAATATAGGCTCGCGCCGCAATGGCCTTGCTGGTGATCTCAACCATGCTGAAGAGCATGATTGCCAGAAATAATGCCAGCATACCCATTTTTTCAAAATTCTGCCGCTGTGACACCACCACAAAATCTCCTGTCGTCTATCGTCTATATGCTCCGAAAGCGGAAGTCGGCACGCTAGTCCTCGATCTTGCCACCCCGAATCTTCAGCACTTTGGCTGCTGCAGTGAATTCCCGCGGAATACGCGTGCAAGCGAAAAGGATTTGGCCGCTTTTGTTCAACTCGGCAATAAAATTGGCTCGTCGCTGCTCATCAAGTTCGCCGATGACGTCATCAACCAGTATGACCACATCGTCAGGATTCCGCTGACTGCGGATAAGGTCAAGCAAGGCAAAACGCATGGCCAGCGAAGCCATGCGCATTTCGCCTTGGGAGCCGAATTTCTGCAATTGTTTCTGATCCAACAGGCAACTGAGTTCCGCGCGATGTGGTCCGCAACTGGTGCTGCCGTTCTTCAGATCACGTTCAAAACTATGTTGGAGACCTTGGCTGTAAGCCTTGCTCAGTTCCTCCTCATCGCCTTCACAGCTTTCCAGGTAGAAGCCCAGCCGGGAGAGATATTTCAAGGTGATGAGGTGCTGCTCATCAAAAAGCTGGCGGGACTTGTCCACTAAGATGTCATCCATGCTGGCGGCGAAGCGTCTTCTGGCCAATTCAATGGCTGCGGTATGTTTCACCAACACCTGATCGTAGGCTCTGATGGTCGCTGGTGGATACTTGTCAGGCTGCTTCAGCATTGCGTTTCGCGACTTCAGCGCCTCGTAAAAGGCTTGGAGGTGGCGAAGATAGCCGGCATCAAGTTGGCTGATGGCAATATCCAAAAAACGCCGGCGCCGGGCGGGCGGACCGCAAATCAGTTCCAAATCCTGGGGAATGAACGTGACACAAAGAAAGCGGTTGATGAAATCACTGGCGCGATAGACTGGCGTATTGTTGATCAACAGTCGCCGCTCGCTGCCATAGGACACCGCCAAGGTCTCGGGAGGATTGGGCGGTGATTCCAGCAAACCATGAAGAACGAAAGAATCCTGCGGCCACTGGCAGAGATCGTTGATCATGTTGGTGCGAAAAGACCGCAACAATGCCAAATAGTACACCGCTTCGAGGATATTGGTCTTGCCCTGACCATTGTCGCCAAGAAGAAAATTCATGCCAGGCGCAAAACGCACCTGGCATGAATCGTAGTTTCTAAAATTGAGTAGTCTTACTTGGGCAAGCACGATCTGTTACCACGCAAGACAGCTCGTCGCTGCCACGACACTCTGGCGCCAAGGTCAATTCCGCATGGGCATGAGGATGTATAGGAAGCCCTCGTCCCCAGACAACTGCACCGGACTCAGTTCATCGTTGAACTGGATGATCAGCTGGTCGCAATCAAGGTACTTCAGAGGATCACTGAAAAACACCGGATTAAAGGATATATCAACGCTTTCCCCCTCAAAGGACACATCAACCGGCTCGCTGGCCTCGCCATATTCCACACTGGAAGCCGAAAGTATCAACTGCTCAGCCGTGAAACTCAGCTTGACGGCCGAGCTGTTTTCGCTCACCACCATGGCTACACGATTCAAGGCATCGGCAAAAGGCAGACGCGGAATAGCCAGCGAGCGGGCAAAACTGTCAGGAATGACCTGTCGGAAATTAGGATAGTTTCCTTCGACCAGCTTGGTCATAATCGTTGTATCCTGGGTTTCAAAAGCCACATTGGCAGTGGAAAGGCGCACCTTGATGTCGCCGTCTTGATTCATATTCTTGATCAGCTCGGTAACGGCCTTGTTCGGCAGAATGACATCACCATCAACCTTGCCATCACTGTCCAGCACGCGTTCCACCAAGGCCAAACGCCGGCCATCCGTCGCAGCAATGGTAAACATGCCGGAACGAATGCTCAGCAACACGCCGCTGAGCTGCTTGCGGGAATCGTCATCACTGCGGGCATAGGCGACTTTTTCCAGGCTCTGCACCAAATCCCGCGCCGGCAGCGCAAAGGACCAGTCTTCACTGAAATTCTCCGGCTTGGGATATTGCTCTGCCGACAAACCGTGAATGCGGTAACGAATCTTGCGACAGGTAATGGTAGCCATTTCATCGTCATCGCAGCTCAACGTAACATCGCCCACCGGCAGAGCACTGCAAATTTGGTTGAACTTCTTAGCCGGCAACGTTGTCGCTCCCGGGGTTTCGATCAGCGCCGGAATATGCGTTGATACGCATACTTCCAGGTCGGTCGCAGTAATGACCAGCTTCTCGCCATCAGTTTCCAAGAGCAGATTGCTCAAAGCAGGCAGGGTGCTTCGGGGACTGACAGCATTCATCACCCGACGCAGGGCAGCAACAAGATTATCTTTGGTGACAGTAAATTTCATGGTCAGATTTCTTCCTTGAGGGTTTGCGGCTTACAGTATGCTAGGCCTTAGACCATATAGCATTTTTTCTACTCTGCAAGCGCAGCTTAACGCACTTCGTTGGCGATTGCATGAAGATTAGAGAATAATTGAATGTAGAAAAAAAACAATATTATTATAGCAGAAAACTTTTCAGAAAAAACAATTTAACTCCTTTGTTATCAAATAATTAAGTATAAAAAATGATTTTTTAGTAAACTGTTAGTAAAACTCACAATAATTTAACCAACAAACTTATTAACAAATTATTATACTCCTTAATCAGCGAGTTGTCTTAACATGAAAAAAATGACCACTACGGTGCTGGACGAGCTGTTGCTGCGCTATCCTTCACTGGCTGTCTGCAGCAAAGCGATCACATTGGCGATTGAGTTGGTAATTCGTGCCTACGAGCGGGATGCGGTGGTATTCACTTGCGGCAATGGCGGTAGCGCAGCCGACGCAGATCACATCGTCGGGGAATTGCTCAAAGGCTTTGTCCGGCGTCGGCCCTTGCCAAAGGCTGATCGTGAGGCGTTGAGTCGTGAAGCCGGTCTTGACGGTGATTATCTGGCGTCGCGTTTGCAGTGCGGTTTACGAGCCATGTCGCTAATGAGCCAGCAGAGCCTGAGCAGCGCTGTCGCCAATGATCTAGGCGGCGATCTTGGTCCGGCTCAGCAGCTTTATGGTATGGGTAGAAGGGGTGATGTCCTTATCGCTCTGTCCACATCCGGTAACGCCCGCAATGTCGCCTTGGCTTGCCACGTAGCCAAACTCAGAGGCATAACGATTATAGGCATGACCGGCATGGCTGGTGGACGTCTTGCAGAATTGGCCGATCTGTGCATTAAAGTACCGGAAAAGGAGACCTATCGCGTGCAGGAATTGCACCTGCCGGTCTATCACGCGTTGTGCCAAGCCGTCGAAACGTTCTTTTATGATGAATGATCTTCGGTCGTGGCTTGCCGTGGTAGCTTTGACAGTTTCGTTTTCTGGTTGTATTGTGAACGATTCCAGTATAGGCGCCGGCTCTGAATGAGCCCGGTTTTTCTGATGACAACTTGAGCTTTCCCGTCGAGAAGCAAGGATATACGGGTGATAGCGTGATTGAAGCCGATGATTTTATTGTTGATATGCTGGTAGCGCGAGGTCTGGTCACGGAAGAGCAGATAGAAGCGGCCAAGGCCAAGTTGCAGGAAGAATATAGCGACGGCACTGTCCTTGATGGTTTGTATTTGACCAAAGTGGTCACCGAGCAGGACGTGGTGCAAATCCTGGCGGTCGAGTACGGCATGGATGTCTATAATTTTGATGACGCCGCCGACCGCGTCGCCCAAGAAGTCGTTGATATGATTCCCGGTGAAGTAGCGCGTCGCTATACAATCATGCCGGTGACCATGGCCGGCGGCATTCTACGGGTCGCCATGGCCGATCCGGCCGACCTGGAGTCCTTGGATGCGATTCGCTACCTGCTGAAAATGGACGTCGAAGGCGTCGTTTCTTCCAAAAAGCAAATCAAGCAAGCCATCTCCTATTACTACGGTGATGTGAATGCGGACACCGCCGATCAGATCATGACCGAGTTGACCGAAACAACGACCGATCTGACTGTGGGTACAACCAGCGACGTCACCACTGAAACAGGGGAGGGCGGCGATGAGGACGATTCCGCGCCCGTTATTCGCCTGGTCTCCCTGCTTATCCTGGAAGCGTTCCGCACGCGCGCGTCCGATATCCATCTTGAGCCCATGGAAAAACGCTTCCGTATCCGTTACCGCATTGACGGCGTGCTCAGCGAGGTCGAAAGCCCTCCGAAGTACATGCAGAATCAGATCATTTCCCGCGTGAAACTGATGGCGGGCATGGACTTGTCGGAACACCGTATTCCTCAGGACGGGCGTATTCGCTTCTCCGCCATGGGCCGTGAACTCGACTTGCGTGTGTCCGACGTGCCTACGATCTATGGCGAATCCATCGTCATGCGTATTCTGGATAAAAGCGGCGTCATGCTTGGCATCTCCGAATTGGGCTTTTACGAAGATGACCAGGAACTGATTCAGACCATCATCAATTACCCCGACGGCATTTTTCTGGTCACCGGGCCGACCGGCTCCGGCAAAACGACGTCTTTGTACTCTTTCCTGCACGCGTTGAACCAGCCGACTCGCAAGATTATCACTGCGGAAGACCCCGTGGAATACGAGTTGTCGGGTATCAATCAGGTGCAGATCATGACGGAAATCAACATGACCTTCGCCAACGCCCTCCGCGCCATGTTGCGTCAGGCGCCGAACATCATCATGGTTGGTGAAATCCGTGATAGCGAGACCGGTGAAATCGCTGTCAACGCATCCTTGACGGGTCACTTGGTGTTCAGCACCCTGCACACCAATGACGCGCCGTCGGCCATCACTCGTCTGATGGACATGGGCGTCAAGCCCTTCCTGGTAGCATCGTCATTGCGCGCCATCATGGCCCAACGCCTGCTGCGTCGCCTGTGCAAAAACTGTGGAGAAGAGGTCACACTAAGTGATCAACAGATAGAAATGCTCAACATGAGCCGGGAAAAACTTGCAGAGTACACTTTCAAAATGGGCAAGGGCTGCTCCGAATGCAAAAAAGGCTATCGTGGCCGTATTGGCGTTTATGAAATCTTCATTCTTGACGAGTCAGTGCACAATTTGATTTATCAGCGGGCGGATGCCAGTGTCATCCGCCGCCGCGCGATGCAGCTGGGCATGCGCACTCTGCGTGAAGACGGCTTCCGCAAGGCCGCCGCCGGCATTACCACTATTCCCGAGGTCTTGCGAATTACCATGGAACGCACATGATCCGTCGCCACGGTCGAACAGCGCCGCACACAAGGATCAGCATCTAACCAGACAAGGACTACGGACTATGGCAGCTATAGATATGGATGCGGATGTCAGTGTGATCTGGCATCTCCTATTGGATGCGGGTATCGCCACTGAAGAACAACTCGAAGAGGCTTTTGACGAAAGTCAGCGAATGAACCGCAGCTTCGTCAATATCCTTTACAACTTCGATATCATCACCGAAGACGACCTGCTGAAGCTTATCGCCGAAAACCTGGGCACCGAGGTCTTTGTCTTCAAGAACAAAGAACTCGACGTGAATCTGGTGAATACTGTTCCAGATGATATGGCGCGCTTCTACGGCATCATCCCAGTCAAGGAAGAAGACGAGATCCTCTGGCTTGTCGCCAAAGACCCCCTCAGCTCGCGACTTACCGATGAACTGCCTTTCGCCTTGGGACGTGATTGCCGCATCCTGGTCGGCTATCCACGCGAAATTGACGAAATGCTTGAGGTCTTTTACCCTGAAAAGAGCAGCACCGTCAAGGACATCATTCAAGAAATGGAGGACTTGCGCACCGATATCAGCGCGGATGACACTGCGTCACTGGAAAAAGCCGCCAACGAGGCGCCTATCATCCGCTTCGTCAACCTGATTCTCCAGCAGGCAATTAAAGACAAGGCCAGCGATATTCATTTTGAGCCGTTTTCAGACGAATTTCGCATTCGCTACCGTATTGACGGCTCGCTTTACGAAATGGCGCCGCCGCCGAAGCACTTGGCCATCCCGGTAATCAGCCGCATCAAGGTCATGAGCAATCTCAATATCGCCGAACGGCGCATCCCCCAGGACGGTCGTATTGAGTTGCGTATTGACAAGAAACCCATTGACTTGCGCGTATCAACGCTGCCGACCCGCTATGGCGAAAGCGTCGTCCTCCGTGTGCTTGACCGCTCTGTGGTCAACCTGAGCCTTGACAGTCTCGGCATGACCGAAAAAACCATCGCCGCCATCCGGCGCCTGATCAGCAATCCCAATGGCATTTTCATTGTCACCGGTCCGACGGGCTCCGGCAAAACAACCACGCTCTATTCCGGCCTGCGCGAAATCAACACCATTGAGGATAAGCTGCTGACCGCCGAAGACCCCGTGGAATACGACATTGATGGTATTATCCAAGTACCTGTGCGCGAACAAGTCGGTATGACTTTCGCGGCAGCCCTGCGAGCCTTTCTGCGGCAGGACCCGGACCGCATCATGGTTGGTGAAATCCGCGACGTGGAAACGGCCAGCATGGCCATTCAAGCGTCGTTGACGGGCCACTTGGTCCTCAGCACTCTCCATACCAACGACGCCGCCGGCGCCGTGACTCGTCTGATTGATATGGGCATTGAGCCTTTCCTGATCAGTTCAACGGTCAACGGCGTCCTCGCCCAGCGTCTGCTGCGCCGCATCTGCCTGGACTGCCGTGAGGAATACATCCCCAGCGACAACGAGCTCAAAATGCTCGGCCTGCCTCGGGAAGAGCTGGACAACCGCCCCTTCTATCGCGGTGTCGGCTGCGCGAAATGCAACAACAGCGGCTACAAGAAACGCGTGGGTATCTTTGAATTGCTTATCATTTCGGAAGCCATTCAGCAGCTGATTAACAACCGCGAGCCATCCCAGGCCATTCGCGACCAGGCCATCGCCGAGGGTATGATTACTCTCCGCCGCGACGGCATCAACCAGGTTCTTAACGGTATTACCACCGCCAAAGAAGTCATGCAGTACACGGTCTGAAAACCCCGCTGGCTCGCTGCTCAGCCGACGCGCAGCCCGACAGGATTTGTGAAAAAGAGGAGAATGACATCATGCGTCTGGAAATGAGCGACCTATTGGATTTGGTATTGGAAGAAGGCGCCAGTGACTTGCATATCCCTTGCTTCTCGCCGCCCGTGTTGCGCATCCATGGTGAAATGACGCCCTTGGACGTTGAGCCCATGCAGCCGGAAGATACCGAGTACTTGATGAAATCCATCACCTCCGAGGCCAATCAGCAAAAACTCCAGCAGGAGGGTACCGCTGACTTCGGTTTCGCTTTTGGCGACAAGGCTCGCTTTCGCGTCAGCGTTTTCAAGGCCAAAGGCAACATCGGCATGGTGTTGCGGACCATTTCCAATACCCTCTTGAGCATCGAACAGATCGGGTTGCCGCCATCAACCAAGGACGTTCTCTTCAAACCCCGGGGCCTGGTGCTGGTGACCGGCCCCACCGGCAGTGGCAAATCCACCACCCTGGCTTCGATGCTTGACGTCATCAACAGGGAGAAGCGTGACCATATTATCACCATTGAGGATCCCATCGAATTCTATCACCAGCACAAAAACAGCGTTGTCACCCAGCGTGAAGTGCATAACGATGTGCCCTCTTTTGCCGATGCCATCCGGCGCGCCTTGCGACAGGACCCGGACTGCATCCTGGTCGGTGAAATGCGTGACTTGGAAACCATCGGCGCGGCCATCACTGCCGCTGAAACCGGCCACTTGGTCTTTGGCACTCTGCATACTACCGGCGCCGCTGAAACCGTTGACCGTATTGTTGACTCCTTTCCCACCACCCAGCAGGCCCAAGTGCGCACCCAGTTGGCCAGCAGTCTTATCTGCGTGATTTCACAAGTACTGCTGAAACGCATTGACAAGAAGGGCCGTATCGCCGCCTTTGAAATCATGATCGGCACGCCATCTATCGCCGCGCTGATTCGTGACGGCAAGACTTTCCGCATTACCTCCGATATCCAGACCGGCGCCAAATACGGCATGAACACCCTTGACGCGCACTTGATGCAGCTGTATTCGGAGGGTAAAATAGCCTATGGCGATTTAATCACCAAAGCGAGAGACGCCGAAGGTATCATCCAGCGTTTGCAACTCGAAGCCGCGCAGAAAAAATAAGCGGCAGTCACGACATTTTGCGATCAGTAGCGAGCATGACCAGGCAAGGAGCGGGCTATGGCGAAATTTCAATACACGGCGATGGATGGCAACGGCAAGGAGAAAAAGGGTGTCATCGAGGCCGAGAACGAGCAGGAAGCGTCAGCGCAACTCAAACAGCAGGGGCTGTTTCCTACCAGCTTGACTGCCAGTAAAGCCGCCGGCAAAACCGCCGGCAAGGGCAAGACCGGTGGCGGCTTCGGTATGGGCATGCCGAAGATTCCTCGCAAGGACCTGACCACCACCACCCGTCAGCTGGCCACGCTGCTGCAAGCCGGTCTGCCCTTGGTGCGTGCCATCCGCACCCTGGAACGGCAGGCCAAAGGCCAAAGACCGCAGCTGAACAAGGTGCTGGGCAATCTCGCCGACCAAGTCGAGGGCGGCGCCACCTTCTCCGAAGCGCTTGCTGCCCACCCGAAGTCTTTCAATAAACTCTACGTCAGCATGGTCCGCGCCGGCGAGGCCTCCGGCGCCATGGAAGTCGTGCTGGTGCGCTTGGCGGAATTCATGGAAAAAGCCGCGCGTATTGCCGGCAAAGTCAAATCGGCCATGATGTACCCGCTATCCGTGCTTGTCATCGCCGGAGGGATTACCGCCGGCCTGATGGTCTTCATCGTTCCGAAATTTGCCAAGATGTTCGATGAAATGTTGCCGGGCGAGGGCCTGCCGAGGATCACCCTGCTGGTCGTGAACATCAGTAATCTGATGGCCAACCATGCGCTGGCTTTCATTACCGGTGTGGTCATATTCGTAATCGTCTTCAGATTGCTGCTTAAGACCAAGCCTGGAGCTTACGCCTTCGATTGGGTGGCCCTAAAATGTCCGCCCTTCAATGCCTTGGTGATCCGTAATACCTCGGCGCGCTTCTGCCGAACTTTAGGGACTCTGATGGCTTCCGGCGTGGCGGTGTTGCAGGCGCTGCAAATCGTCAAGGATACCGCCGGCAACGAACTGGTGAGCCGAGCCATCCAGGACGTGCACGACGCGGTCAAGGAAGGTGAAGGCATGACCAAGCCGCTGGAAGCATCCAAGGTCTTTCCCCTCATGCTCTGCAGTATGGTCGAGGTCGGTGAAGAAACCGGCGCTCTGCCGGACATGCTCAACCGAGTCGCCGGCGTCTATGAGGAAGAAGTGGACCGGGCGGTGGAAGGCCTGACCTCCATGATTGAGCCCTTGATGATCGTCTTCCTCGCTGTCGTCGTCGGTGGTATTGTTATCGCCATGTTCGCGCCGATGGTCAAGATGATTGACAAACTCGGTGGCTGAGAGGGAAAAACAGTGCTGCCCGGCAGACTTGAGGTCGCCAGGAAGCGAGCTCGGGCTGCCGGTAAAAATATAGTCGTGATAGTTGCCGACAAAGAAAGGTGGAATATAGTAGAGGTTCGTCGTCGCAGCTGGGTTGCTTACGGAATAAGCTAATCAGCCGAGGCGCGACACATGTCGGGGCGTGGCTCAGTCTGGCTAGAGCGCTGCGTTCGGGACGCAGAGGTCGGAGGTTCAAATCCTCTCGCCCCGACCATTTATCCCTCTTCTTTTCCTGCTCTGTTGTCTTCTGCCTTCTTTGTTGACGAAAAGGTGGTATATTGGCGCAGTAATGTCGCTTTGAGTATACCCGAAACGTAAAGAAGGTTAGGAATAATGGTTCATCAGCAGGCACAGTGGCGCCGTCGGCGCGGATTTCTCGGCAGGTTCTCCGTTCTTGCGGCATTTTTGTCTTTCCTCTGCATGCTGCATGCCGATCAGGATTTCGATTACGACGTCGAATTCCTGCGTAAATTGGGCGATTTAGAGCTCAATGATTATGCCCAGCTGCAGATTGATCAGATGAGCAAAAGGTATCCTGATGAGAAGGATACGCTCAATCTGGAAAAAGCCCGCCTCTATTACAACATCGGCCGCAGCAAAGACGCTGACCAGGCCCTGGCGGCCATCCCCGCCAATTCGCCCATTGTCAATGACGCGACCCTCCTCAAGGCTGAGGTGGCTGCTGCACGCAAGCGCTTTCCTGACGCCGAGGCCGCCTACAAGCAGTATTTCAGCCGGGTGAAAGAAGCGCCTAAACGCAGGGCTGATGCCGAGCAGTTCAAGCGTGCCGTCATGATCTACAGCATGGTCTTGCGCGAAATGGGCAAGGGCAAGGAAGCCGCTGCTGTCTTGGAAAAACTTGCCGGCGTCGGTGGCGGTGGTGACGAACGCCAGATGCAATTCCTGCGACTTCAGGCCGTCCTGGATTCCGAGGCCATCAAGCAGAAGGACAACCAGCCCGTCAATGCGGCAGCAGTGAACAAGGCCCTGGCCGGCTTCAAGGACTTGCAGTTCGTTCGTGATGGCGTCGGCGCCTCATCCTACTTGCAGGCGGCCCGGGCCCAGATCATTCTCGGCAACGACGCGGCCAATCGCCTGATGCGCGAGAAGAAAACCGCTGAAGTGGCCAAGATCACAAACTATCTTGAGGCCATCAAGATCATCAAGATGGTTGATGCTTTCCTGGAAGAACTCGAAGCGGGCATGGGCAGGAAGGAACGAAGCAACTCACCCATCGCCGAAGCGCTCTTTTACAAAGGCCAGGCGATCCAGCGCCACTCCATGATCACCTTCATCGCCGGCAAAAAAGACCTCGCCCGCAGACAGAATGCCGGCGCCGCCAAGTACTTTGAAACCCTCCTGAGTGAATATCCCGATTCACGTTTTCGCAGTGAAGCGCTCATTGAGCATGATAAATGCGCCCGCTTCGCGGAATCCCAGTTTGGCGAAAAAATCGAGCTGGCCGGCAGCGACGGCAGCGCCGAAGTCGAAATCAAAATTGAGCAGGCTGAGGCTCTCCTGGCCGCCAGAAACTACCAGGCAGCCGCGCCTATTTACCTCGAAGCGGTGAAAATCGGCCGCCTTAGCCGCAAACTCCCGGATGTGGTGGTCCGTCTGTCCCTCTGTCTGGCGCAGCTTGACCGTCTCGAAGAGGCCGAGGCGCTCATCAGCTATGTCATCTCGTTTATGCCCAAGGAGGCCGGCTCCGCCGAAAGCGCCTATCGCTATGGCGGCGTCCTCTATGAACGTGCCCGCAAGGAAAAGAATCCGCAAAAACAGACCGACCTCTACGAACGCGCCATGTGGTCTTGGGACCTCTTCGTCAACACCGACCCGGCACACCCCAAGGCCGCTGACGCCGCTTTCGCCATCGCTGAATATTACTACGGAGAGGCGGCGGCGCTGGCAAAAGCCGCCAGCGAGGCCAAGACAGAGCAGGAACGCCTGGACAAACATCAGCAGGCCGCAGCTGCCTATCGAGCCGCCATACCCAAATACCAACGCTTGGTGGAGGTCTTCAGCGCCTTCGACAAGGGCGTCCGTGCTTGGTATAAGCTCGGCTGGATATACTACTTCCTGGAAGAAAATGCCCACGCGGCAGAAGCTTTCCTCAATTACTACGAGGAAGAAGATGTCGCCGCCTATAGCGACGACCGCCTTGAAGCCAAATTCCGCGCAGCTGAGCAGCTGATGTATGGCGACGTTCCGCAGGACGCTGCGCCCCACTACCAGGAAATCGCCAAAATCTTCAGCCCAGAGGGCCTGCCCGGCAAGTCCTTCAACCTCAAAAGCGATACGGCCCAGCGCATTCGCGAAGATGGCGCGGCATATCTACCTTGGGCATACGATTTGGCTGGAGAAAAAGTGCGCCCGCAAATGCAGAAACTCCGCGAACAGCAAGACGCTTTGCGCGCCCAGGTCAAACAGCTGAAAGACAGCATCGAACAAGCCCAGGCTCGCCTTGAACAGCTCGCCACTGAACGCGAACAGCTCGCCGAAAGTGACAAAGCTATGGCGATCCTCATGGAGGAACTGAGCCTGGATTTCTACGCCATGGCCAAAAAACAGCTAGCCAACCGCCTTGCCGCCACTGCCAATATGAGTGAACAGGAAAAACAGGTCCACCTGCAAACCGTTGAACAGGACATTCGCAAACTGGCCGGTGACCTCGAAAAACGCAAAAAAGACACCATCAATGGCGATATTATCGGCATGCAGGAAAAAACCGAGGAGCTCAAGACTGCTGAAGTTGAATACCAGCAGCAGCTCAAGACCCTTGAGGCCCGCAAGACCGAATTGGATGGCGAAGGCGTCAAGCTGGATGGGGAGATGAAAAAACAGCTGGCCGACATCAAAGCCGGCAGTGACGCCATTGCCGCCGCCGATAAGCTGATCAGCGATCTCGAAGCCGAAAAACAGCGTGCCGAAACGCTGCTCGCTGACCTGAACAGCAAGCTTGGCGAGGCCGACGATGAGGCCGCCGAAACCATCAAGCCGAACATCGCTAAAGCCAGTGCCGAGCTGGAAAAGATCGGTCAGCGACAAATTGAGGCCATCGCCCGGCATAACCAAGTCGCCAGTGAAGAAAAACGCCATGAGCTCCAGCTGTTGGAAACGGTGTACACGTCGCTGACGGCTGAACGCGCCGAATTAGCTCAAAGCCAGCGCCAGGTCGGCAATGCCTTGGCGCTCGCCAAACTGTCGCAGGAACTCAACAAGGCACAGCTTATTGCCACTGCTCGTCGTCTGGCCATGAACAACGCCGTAAAAGACGCCTTGGATAAAGCGCCTGCCGAGCGCAGCGGCCTCTTGCCGGCAATCAAAGACGCCGGTGACAAAGCCCTGGCGTCTTTCCAGCAAGTGAAAAAACTCAGCACCGAAAAAATTGACCAGCAGGAAAAAATCGCCAAGGCCGACATCGCCGCCGCCGGCGAGGGCATTACCCGGAGCGAAGCGGCCATCGTCAAGCTTGACGAAGATATTGCGCCACTCAAAGCCGAATTCGACAAGTGGAAGCTCCAGGCAGTGTCTGCCTTTGAAGATTTCCTCAAGCGCTATCCCCAGTCCAGCAAAGCGCCTGACAATCTGGCGCGACTGGGCACGGTCTATATGGAGCTGGGGGAGAATGACAAAGCGTCCGCAACCCTCGGTCGCCTGGCCAAGGAGTTCCCCGACTCCAATGCCAGCAAGATGGCGCTGTTCAACCTCGGTCGCGCCCAGATGGAAGCCGGTCAGAAGGATGAAGCCGCCAAGTCCTTCCGCTCGCTTATCGCCAACGCCGCCAGCGCTTCCGTCGTTAACCTCAGTTATGTCGCCGACGCCAGCCTCAGTGCCGGCGTGCCGGATGTGGCCTTGAGCGCCTGTGAAGAAATCCTCAAGCGCGGCAAGTCGCGGCACGCCGAAGCCGGCCTGGTTCGCGGCGCCATTAAAGACCGCGCCTACATGCGTGCCGCTGAGGCCGCGTTGCAGCTCAAAAAGGAGCAGCAGGCGCTGGAGTACCTCCAAAAGCTCTTGCAGGAAAATCCTCGGACGGGCTTTTTCTTCGATGCCAAATTCATGCTCGCCGAAGCCAAGACGAAAGTCACACCGCCTGATTTGGACGGCGCTGCCTATGATCTGCAAGAAATCCTCCAGTATGCGGACAGCCCCGTGGTCAGCAACAAGGCCCTTACCCGTTTGGCTGCCGTACTCCTGAAGCATGGTGATGAGGCCCGCAAAAAGCAGGCCTTGGCTCGCTATCAACAGGTGGTTATGCTCGCCGATGCCGACAATCCGGGGATCCGTGATTACCTGGAGCAGGCCATCGTCGGCAGCGCCCGGCTCTTTGCCGAAAGTGGTGAAAAAGAACGCTTGGAGGACATGATCGCCCGCTATAAAAAGCACTTCGCCGGCGGCCAGTACGCCGCCGAATTAGCCCGGCTGCAACGTTGATAACGCCGGTCGCTCGGAAGATTATCTACTTGGTTACAGATGTCGAAATAATCCTGGATTGAGAAAACGAGGACTTCATGATGAGAAAAAGCATCCTAATCGCAACTCTTGTGGGCTTGGTCGGCGCGGGGCTGCTGCAAGCCCAGCAGCAAAACTGCTACTTCATCAAACCCGATGGCAGCCGCCAGCGAGCCGTCGCCATTCAGGTCGTTAATCCGCAAGGCGACCTCAGCATCAACATTGACGGTCGTGCCGCCGTCAATATCAGGCGTGGAACCTATCGTTACGCCATGATCCCCAAACCGCAGGAAGTGCAGCAGCTCGAACAGCTCTTCGACGAAGAAAAATACCAGGACGTGATCAAAAACGCCCCAGCCGTCTTTGAGGCCTATAAGTTCCTCGGCTGGGGCGATGTCATCGGTGGTTTGGAAGCCGAATCGCAGTTGGCGCTGAAGAAGACCGATGAGGCCCGCAAAGTCTTGGCCAAAGCTGTCCCCTTCATTGCCGAACGACCGGACGCACTCATGCGCGCCAACTTGCTTATCATGCTCGAAAACAAGGAATATGACAAGATTGACGCCGAGCTCAACAAGCTGATACTCAGCAAAGAGGACGCCTACGCCGCCTTCGCTTTTAATATGCGCGGCCAAATTTATGCCTTGCAAGGACAGAAAAAACAGGCCGTCCTGGAGTATCTTAAGACCATGCTGCTTTTCGAGGGCCGGAAAGTGCGCAAGGAGCGTGCTGAAGCCAAAAAACAAGCCGTGGCCATCATGAAGGAACTCAATGATCCACGCGTCAGCAAAATTGAGGCACTTGACTAAAGAACAATTTTTTTGTAGAATAATACAAGTTGTTAAAGTCCAATGTTGTTTACAAAGGGTCTTGCAGGAGAAAACAAATGACGAAAAAAAATCGTGGCATCCTGAAGGTGTTTTGCTTGGTTTTGTTCTGTGCCGGGATGGTCTTGGCTCAGGAGGCGGGCGTCGAGGTTCCGGTTGAAGATGCTTCTACCGGGCCGAGCCTGTGGGACATTCTCTACGGTGACAGCATCGTCAACCTGCTGATCTGGATTGGCCTTTTTCTCACCTCCTTTCTCACGGTGTGGCTGGCCATTGACGGCTTCCTCATTGTCAAGAGAGAAAAGATTGTTCCGTCCGGTGTGGTCATCGGTGTGCGTGATGCCCTCTCCCAGGGCGATTTGGGTACTGCCATTGCCACCTGTGATGCCAATCCCGGCGCCCTCTCCAACATCCTCCGTGCCGGTTTTGACAATATTCACGACGGCTATGAAGTCGTGCAACAGGCCATTTCTTCCTGCACCGACTTGGAGAGCGAAAAGCTCATGCAGCGCATCAATTACCTTAATATCTGCGGCCAGATCGCACCGATGCTCGGGCTGATGGGTACGGTGACCGGCATGGTCGCCGCCTTTGCCGGTCTGGCTAGTGCAACCGGCGCCGCCAAGGCAAAAATCCTTGCCCAATCCATCTCCACGGCGCTGTGGACCACCTGCGTGGGCCTCATCATTGCCGTGCCCGCTTTGCTCTTCTTTACCTACTTCAAAAACCTTGCTACCAGGATCCTCCTGGAAACGGAAGCGACCGTGCTCGACCTCATCAAGGTCCTCCGTAACGCCGAGGTCGAAAGCGAGTAAACGTCGCCGCCATCCCCTGATTGCCGGTCGGGGTTCGCAAAAGGAGTGCCTACTATGAGAAAACGTGAAGATGATACGCTGGAAACACCAATCACCTCCATGATTGATATTGTCTTCCTCCTCATCATTTTCTTCGTCGTCACAGCGTCGGTGGACAAGGACGTGGTGGACGAGTCCATCATGCTCGCCCAGGCCAAGAACGCCCCCGCCGTTGAGCAAAGCGATCCGCGGACAGTGACGGTGAACCTGCATAAGAACGGCGATATTAATATCTCGTTGCAACCCTTATCCCTTTCCCAGCTCAAGCAAATGCTGATTTCCATGCGCGCCCAGTCGGGCAATTCCGTGCCTGTGCTGATCCGTTGCGACGCTGATACCCAGTTCCGTCATATTGATCGGGTTATGCAGGTCGCGGCTTCCACCGGCCTCTACCGCGTCCGCTTGGCCGCTGAAGCAACCGGTATGTGAGAACATGCGCCCCTGAAAACGTGTCAATAGCGCAAAACAAGCCTCTTGGTTGCCCCGGGAGGCGGAGAAGCAACAATGAGACGAAAACCCCCAGAACAGCTGGCCGTGCCGATGTCGTCCATGATTGACATCGTTTTCCTGCTGCTGATTTATTTTATCGTCACCGCCCGTGAGGATATTCCCGAAGCGCATTTGGCGGTAAATCTGCCTGCGCCAGGGATGGCAAAGAGCGGCGAGGTCAAGCCGAAGATGCTCGAAATGCAAGTCCATGCCAATAAGCTGTACTTGCAAGGCTCGGAAAAGCCTGTTGCGGAGATTGCTGCAATGCTAAAGTATCTCGGCAGCCTTGACCCTGACCAGACCGTCATTGTCCAAGTCAGTATGAACGCTCGGGCGACTGACTTGGTCACAGCCTTGGACCTTTGCCGCGCCGCCGGGCTGGAAAAACTTAATGTCGTGACACTAAGGTAAAATCGCCGGAAGCCGAGCCGGCGCTGCGCCGGCCGGGAAACACCGGCAGGAAGGAGCGAACCATGAGCGAAGAACAACAAGTCCAACAAGTCTTACTGGATCACGATGCAGCATTGGCCGAATACCAGCGTCGAAAAATGATTGAGAGCGTGGTAGGCCCCGTTTTCTCCCTGGTCCTTCATGCCATTATCATGGGCTCGCTCATTCTCTTCTATGATGCTGAAGCCAAGGCGCCGGTGGTCAGCGTCGAGCTCGAAATGAAGGAACTCGAAGTCAAAGAGCTCGACCCCAAAATCATGGAAGAACTCGATAAACTTGAGGATATCGCCCAGGATATGGTGCCCACCGTCGAAAAACCCACCATCTCCGCCGAGGAAATGATTGATGTGTCTGCCGTCGCCGATTTCAGTGATATGATGGCATCTACCGATGACGGCATGGATTTCTCCGATGTCCTCAATATCCGCGCCAATGACTCGCCCCTGAAGCTGTCCAGCCTTTATGGCGGTCGCAGCGATGAAGGTCGCCAAAAGACCTTGAAGAAATTCGGCGGTTCCGATGTCACCGAGGCAGCCGTGCTCCGCGCGCTGCGCTGGCTTGCCAAGACCCAGAATGCCGATGGTTCCTGGGCGCCGGGTGAAAAAGAGGCTATGACCGGCCTGGGCCTGCTGACCTTTTTGGCCCACGGGGAAACGCCGACGTCTGAAGAATTCGGCCCGACTGTGCAAAAGGCCATGCAGTACTTGGTTGGACAAGTTGACAAGTGGCCCGCGAAGGTCAACAGCAAGAAATGGCACAGCACCTTCTCCTATTCCACCGGCGTTGTCGCCTATGCATTGTCCGAGGAATACGGCTTGACCAAGATACCTTTCCTGAAGCCGGCGATGGAGAAGTCTCTGTCCTACGTCGTTGATGGCCAGTTGCGCAATGGCGGCTATTCCTACGGCTATAACCCCGATGGCAAGTGGGACCTGTCGGTGGCGGGTTGGCAATATCAGGCCATGAAGGCCGGCTATGTCGCCGGCGCCGATGTGCCCGGACTCGAAAGGGCCATTGATAAAGGTATTGGCTTTATGGAAAAGGTGTCCTTTTCAAGGGTCAATAATCGTTTTGGCTACAACGTCCCCGGGCAGGGCAGCGATGGCCTGCAGGGCGTCGGCACCCTCTGCTTGCAGCTTCTTGGCTCAGGCGACAGCTACGCCGCCAAGGCCGGCGTCAAATTCATCGGCACCGATAGATGCACGGTGGTATGGAACAATCCGAAGCGCAAGGTCGAGGCCGCCCATGCCAATCCGATCTACGCATGGTATTACCAGACCCAAGCGATGTTCCACGCCGGCAAAACCAGCTGGAAAAGCTGGAACGACGTCTGCGCTCCGCAGATGATCAGATATCAGCATCAGGATGGCTACTGGGAATGCCCCAATCAGGACAAGGATAAGTTCAAGTGCAACTACGACAGGTGGTATACCACCACCTTGGCGGCACTCAGTCTCCAGGTCTATTATCGCTATCTGCCGACCTATAAAATGCCCAAGGCCATCGCCAAGGCAGACAAGACGACCATGGAAAAACTTGACGACGATCTCGGCTTGGAGCTCTGAGTCTGTCACCAAAACATGATTCTTGCTCTTCTCAGCCCATTGCGGCATCTCATGTTGCAATGGGCTTTTTTGTGCGCGGATTTGACGGGTTGAATATGCTATTTTTCGACGACTGTGGGGTGAGCGTGGAAACGGTCGTAATCTCCTACCAGAAGATGGAGTGGCGCTTCGTCTTCTTCGATCAGCGGAAAGCGTCGTTGTTCCTCGAAGAAGATATT
The DNA here is from genome assembly GCA_012799755.1 of Lentisphaerota bacterium. Lineage (GTDB taxonomy): Bacteria > Verrucomicrobiota > Lentisphaeria > Oligosphaerales > Oligosphaeraceae > Oligosphaera. Next base: position 23,737 of record JAAZKQ010000292.1, read on the forward strand.
ATCTGAATGGTCGTCATTGATTGCAGAAACCTCCCCGATGATGACCGGCTCTTTTTCGGCCCAGAAAGAATGGAAGAGACCCGGCTTCAGAGTCAGCGATTCGCCGGGGCCGATGCGGAGACGCCCGCCGGCCGGAAGGCGATGGACGGTACCATCTCCGGGAACTTCGACCGGGCTGGAATGATCCAGCTTTGCCGTCCCCGGGATGCAGTTGAAAAACTCGAAAACAAGGCAGCCGCCTCCTCGGTTGATAATGTCTTCCGTCTTATGCAGATGGTAGTGCAGAGGGGTTTTCTGGTTGACCTGTGAGAGCATGATCTTTTCCGCGTAGGGCTTGCAATAGTCAGGATGATCAAGGAGGCCGTTGCGCAGGGTAAACAGCAGCAGTCCGTCTTTCTGATAGTTTCCACGCCCGAAATCGGTCAAGTCCCAACCCAGCTGGCAAGCACGGATTTCAGGATAATCCGCCGCCCGTTCCCGATATTGCTCTGGGGACCACGCGGCGAAGGGGGGCAGATAAAACGCGTGCCGCTGGAAACGCTCCTGCGCATCCCGCAAATACTGATTGATTTCACTTCGCTTCATAGCGCATTTTCTCCTCGAAATTGGCGGATCAGCCGTTCCACATGCCGGGAAACGGCTTCCACGACCGGCTGGTAAAATTTTCCCGGCACGGATGGCGTCAGATGTTCCCGTGCCTCGTCAATCGCCTTCAGGTACGTTTTATGAATTTCGGTGCAGATGTTGACTTTTGCGATGCCAAGGCGAATCGCCCGCATCAGCTGCGCGTGAGGCGTCCCTGAACCGCCATGGAGAACAAGCGGCAGGCCCGGCAGCGACTGCGCGATTTCCTGCAGGCGATCCAGGCGCAAGTTGGGTTCTCCCCGATAGTCGCCGTGAATGGTGCCGATAGCCACAGCCAGGCAGTCAATGCCGCTTTGCTCGACAAAACGAACAGCTTCTCCGGGGATAGTCAGAGAACTCTCGGCGATAATTCCTCCCTCTGCCGCACCACCCACATGTCCCAGTTCTGCTTCAACACTGACATTTCGGGCATGGGCAAGTTCGGCAGTCTTGCGTGACAGCTCACAGTTTTCCTCGAAAGGCAGGGCGGATGCATCCAGCATCACGGAGGTGAAGCCCGCTTCCAGGCATTCCTGCACATGCCCCAGCGTAGAACCGTGATCCAGATGCAGGGCGGCGGTCAGATGATACTTTGCGACATAGCCTTCCACCATTCGCCGCAGAACGTCCGCACCGCCCATTGTTCCGTATTCGGCCGGGCTTGCCTGGAAAATAACCGGCGCATCGGCGCGAGCGGCGGCCGTGGCGATGGCATGGACGTTATCGCTGTTCCAACATTCGAAGGCGCCCACGGCGTAATGCTTCCGGCGGGCATCCTTCAACAATTCATCCATTCGGCAAAGTGCCACTTTTTCACCTATCCTTTTGTATCAGGCTGATAAGACGGCGTTCACCTGAAAACAATTATTATATAATCACCTGAAAAAAAGTAATCTGCGAAACTGAAAAAAGCCATGTGCGAGTGTAAGCGGTCACTCGTTGATAACTCTGTTCCTGCGGTCATTCTGACCGCCTTGCTGCCAAAACATCTTTTCCCTAGCATTTGAGCGCTGAAAGCGCGAGCTATGATAGCCCAGGGCAAAGCGACGCCGAAGGCGGAGCGTCGCCCTGGGTGGAGCGCCGTTTATGTTCGTG
>JAAZKQ010000293.1 GCA_012799755.1 Lentisphaerota bacterium
ACTCTCAAAAAAATCTGCGCAAATCTGCGGAATCTGCGGATAAAAAATGTCTGTTATCAATCGGTGACCGCTTACGCGATTTTTTTCGTGGCAACACGGAGGCGGTTGCAGCGATGGCCGGAGGGGATACATTCAACAGGCAACAACTTGAATGGTAAATCGCATCGTGAGACCAGGCAACAACAGGGAGTTTGCAGCATGAAATCCTTGCTTATCGTGACTTTGACAGTCCTCATGGCGACCAGCGCTCAAGCCGCTGACAAAGTCATCGCCTCGACCTTCGGTTTCAACGCCGAAAATGCCACGACCTGCTTGCAGCAGGCCATCGCCAGCGGCGCCAAGACGGTGGTCGTCGACAACACCGGCCACGACTGGATCGTCGGCCCAATCACCCTGCGTTCCGACCTGGAGCTGGTCTTCGCCGATGGCGTCGTCGTCCGCGCCCTCCCCGGCGTCTTCCACCGCCTGACCGAGGCCCTCTTCGCAGCCCAGGACTGCCGGAATCTCACTCTGCGCGGCGAAGGCCTGGCGCGACTCGTCATGAATAAGTCCGACTACCAGGACGCCAGCCGCTACAAGCGCTCCGAATGGCGTCATCTCATCACTATCCGCGGCTGCGAAAATGTCCGCATCGAACAACTGACGCTGGAAAGCAGCGGCGGCGACGGCATCTACATCGGCTCCACCCGCGCCATGCCCGGATGCAAAAATGTCCTCATCAACGCCATCACCGCCCGCGACCAGCACCGACAGGGCATCAGCGTCATCAGCGCGGAGAAGCTGCGCATCAGCAACAGCAGCTTCAATGGCACCAAGGGCACCGCCCCCGCCGCCGGCATTGACTTCGAGCCCAATAGTGCTCGCGAATGGCTTGATGACTGCGTCGTCGAAAACTGCGAATTCAACGACAACGCCGGCGCCGGCATGACACTCTACCTGAATCAGCTCAACGCTGAATCCCGTCCCATCGTCGTGCTCATCAAGAACTGCCGCATGACCGGCAATGCACAGAATTTCAGCGTCAGCACCTCAGAGCTCTCGTCCGTCAAAGGCAGTCTGCGCCTTGAAAACTGCCGGCTCAGCGGCGCGCGGCACAGCGAAATGGGCATCAGGAATCAGCAGGAAGGAGGACTGGACATCGTCATCGCCGACTGCGTTCTGGACTGCCGCAGCAGCAATTCCCGCGGACTGAACATCAGCAGCGGCAGCCTCAACGATGTCAGCGGCATCCGCTTCACCAACCTGAGCATTCTCCCCGGCGAACACCCGCCAGTGTCATTCCAAAGCAGCAGCGGCAGTGGCCTCAAGGACCTGCAAGGCACGATCAACGTCGCCGGACAGCCCTTCGACCTCGCGGCCTTCATCGCCGCCAATCGGCCCGATGAAGACCTGAAGCAGTTCAAGGTCGCAACCCTGGACATCAAGAAGCTGCGGCCCATCGGCGACAGCGCGCGCAATGCCCTGCCCCGCTGTCGCTTCCGTCATCGCAACAAGTTCTTGCAGTACGTCCCCGGCGGTCGCGACCTGCCGTTGCTCTTCACCGCCCGCGACGTCAATAATGCCCCGCTGAAAATCAAGCTCGCAGTGCGCGACAGCAACAACAAGACCATTGACGAGTTCGTCATCACGTCCTCGCCATTCACCTACGTCGCCAAAGCTCCCGTCAACGACGTCTGGACTTTCGATTTCGACAGCGGCACCAACACCATCAGCCTGGACTACGCCGCGCCGGGCCAGGCAATCTGCGCCGACAGTCCCGTCGGCATCTTCCGCAGCGCCAATCACAGCTTCTACTTCATGGTTCCCGCCGGCGTCAAGGACATTGCCATCAAGGTTGCTCCCGCCCCCAACGAGCCGGTCAGCGCTGCGCTCATTGATCCGGCCGGCAAGACCGTCCACGCCGTTGACAACACCGCCGGCGCCTGTATCCTCAAACACCAGCGCGAAGACGCCGGCAAAGACGAGATATGGCGCCTGGCCTTCCCCTACGCCCTCGAAGACTACAGCTTCTGCCTCGGCGCGCCCCTGCCTCCGCTGGTCTCCACCGCCCCCGAAAACCTCCTCATCCTCAGTCCCTGAAACGTAACCGGTCACTCATTGATAACAGTGCATTGCTCATGATATTTCCGCTGACAAAAACGCCATGGAAGTACAGTTTGGATCCGGCCAAACTGTACGCTGAAAGCGTACCACATACCAGTAACCACCCCGGTGGGGAATACACCGGGGACAATTTGCAGGAAACTCGCGGCTCGTCGCCGCCCCCCTCGGCCTTGCTTTCCGCCGGCCTTTGCCA
>JAAZKQ010000294.1 GCA_012799755.1 Lentisphaerota bacterium
CGCTCAAATGCCAGGGAAAAGATGTTTTGGCAACAAGGCGGTCAGAATGACCGCAGGAATAAAGTTATCAATGGGTGACCGCTTACCCAATTTGCTGCCGCTTGGCAATGTATTGACTTGTCAAAGGGCGATTTTTGGCTATTTTTCGCGCAGTCCTTAAATCCCCCATCCAAAGCGAAGGGCCGCCATCCTAATAAGGTCACGCGCGAAAGACAAACTTCACTTGAGCTGGAGACCACACAGTATCAATAGCTGACCACTTACGAGGGCATTACACTTTCGCGCCCATTAACGTCGCCCCCTTAAACCAGCCGCAATTTTCTTGGAATAGCCGTCACCATGAGCAGTCTCCTTCTGAAAAATGTCATTCACCAGCAGCGTCCCTGTGATGTGCACATTGTTGGCAATCGGATTAAAAGCATTGCGCCGACGCTGAAGCTGTCAGCTGACCAGGTGATTGACGGCCATGGCCGTCTGGCGGTCATGCCGGCCTTCTACAACAGCCATACCCATGCGGCCATGACGCTCCTGCGTGGCTACGCCGACGACCTTGAGCTCTTCACCTGGCTGAGCAAATACATCTGGCCCGCTGAAGAACGCCTCAGCGCCGAGGACATCTATGCCGGCTCCCGCCTCGCCAACCTCGAAATGATCAAATCCGGCACGGTCTTCTACAACGACATGTACTGGCTGCCGACAGAAACGGCGCGCGCCGTCGAGGAAATGGGCATGCGCGCCATGCTTGGCATGCTGATGATCTGCGGCGAGGACGGCGAGGTTCTCCCGCGCAATCGCAAGGCCAACCAAGCCCTGCTGGAGAAGGCCGATGAGCTCCCTGGGCGAATCCGCATATCCTACGCCCCTCACGCATGTTACACCGTCAGCGAGAAAATTCTGCGCCGTCTCGCTGACGACGCCCGCGAAAAGGGCCGCTATGTGCATATCCACGCCGCCGAAAGCCGCCGCGAAGTGGAGGACTGCCGGAACGCCCATGGCGGCCTCTCGCCCATTGCCTATCTTGACCGACTCGGCGTCCTCAGCGAACGGTGCGTCCTGGCCCATTGCGTCCACCTCAGCGAGGAGGACATCGCCATCATCCGCGAGCGCGGCGCCGTCATCTCCCACATGCCCGCTTCGAACATGAAGCTCAGCAGCGGCAACTTCAATTTCCAAGCCGTGGCGGAAAAAGGCCGCTGCCGCGTGACCATCGGCACCGACGGCTGCGCCTCCAACAACAATCTGTCCATGCTCGAAGAAATGAAGTTGGCGGCCCTGCTGGCCAAGGCCTGCTCCAGCGATCCCACCGTGGCCAACGACGGCCTCGTGTACGATATGGCTACCCGCCTGGCCGCCGAGGCCTTCGGACTGGACGCCGGCGTCGTCGCCGAAGGCAAGCTGGCCGATCTCATTCTGGTGGAACTGGATCACCCAGTCATGGTCGGCGACTACAATCTCGTCGCCAACCTGGTCTACGCCGCCGATACCAGTGTCATCCACAGCGTCATTTGCGACGGCCGGGTCCTCATGGAAAACCATTATGTGCCCGGCGAAGAAGAGATCATCGCCAAGGCCCGCGAAGCATGCCGACGCATCAAGCCCTGAGCAGAAAGGTATAGTTAGGTTTTGCGAGGGGAAGGAAA
>JAAZKQ010000295.1 GCA_012799755.1 Lentisphaerota bacterium
GGGGCGTCGTACCATCCAAGATCAGGCTACTATAGACAGCTGGCAAGTTCGCAGTCCATCCCATATTATCCTTCTCATCATCATACCATTCATCGTAGGCCTCCTTCGTCCGCGTTCGCGTTCTGTCAAGAATAACGCCCTTGCGTTATTCCTAACTTGCTTATCCTTAGTTGCTTGCGATTATTTTTTTCTTTATCCTGCAATTTAACTGAAAAACATCCTTGCATTTTGGTCAAAGAGGGGTCAACGTGGAGACTTTGTTTCTGTTGCCTCAAAAAGCAAAGGAGCTCCACGTGACCAAATCATTGCCGCGACTCGCTCGTTGGATTTGCCGCCAGCTCACCTGCAACATGTTTGCGTCGCTGATGGTTATCCTCAACGAAGTTCTCTCCGGTCAGCGCAGCGACTATCCCTTCAAGGAGGAGGACAAGCCAAGCGAGAACTACCGCCCCTGGTGCTCAGTCTTTTCATCAACGGCGGACTGAGTTCCCGGCAGACCCGCGACATGCTGGCCGGGCTTTTCGACATCCACATCTCGCATCAGACCGTGATCAACTACGTCAACGCCGCGGCCAGACTGCTGGCCCCGTGGGTGGACAAGCACATGCCCGTGCCGGAGGGAGTCGCGGTCGCCGACGAGACCTACATTCAAGTCAACGGCCAATGGAATTACACCTGGCTGGTCGTGGAGGAGAAAAGAAGAGCCATCTGCGGCTACAATCTCTCCCAGACGAGCGGGGCGCAGCCCGCCATCGCCACGCTCTACAACGCCTTCGGACCGCCGGACGCCACAACGCCCACGCACACCTTGGTCAGGGACGGACTCGCATCCTATGACAACGCCGTCCACGCCTATAATCACGAGGCGCGAAAGCTGGGACGCGAGGTGACCGACAAGGCCATGGACTCCATAACCGTCATCGGCCTGGAAAATCTCGACGAGACCTCGACGGAATACAGAGCGTTCAAGCAACTTATAGAACGCTTGAACCGGACATACAAGTTCCACACCAGGCCGAGAGCCGGCTTCAAGAGCTTTGACGGCGCCTGTGCGCTCACCACGCTGTTCGTCGCCTATTACAACCATCTCAGGCCGCATTCGGCTCTCGACAACGAGGTGCCCGTGCCGCTGAAGGAACTGGCCGGCGTCACGCGCTACCAGGAACAATGGAAGAGGCTGCTGGCGCTGGCCGCCGCCTGACGGGAAGCCTGAGAACCGCCAAGGCCGGAACGCGCCCCCTCAACCGTTGGCCGGCGACGACGTCAAGGAAATCGTGGAATAACTTCCTTGCGAAGCAAGGCGCCTTGCAACGCAAGGCGTGCTTATGCCGCGAAAATTCCTTGACGAAAGGAGCCGGCAAACCAGCTTGAGGGACGTTCCGAGCCGGAGACGGGGCGAGGGCTTCGAAAAAGACGCCTCGCAATCTGCGATGTTTTTCAGTTTTTCAAAGAGCAATGCGCTGAGTTGCCTCAGTTTTCAGTTTTTCATGGAAGTTTGACAGTACCCGTGGCCGGCTGGGCCATGAGGGTTGTTCCCAGCAGAGCCAGGAATGGCCCGCAGCGCCGTCCGATTGTTCTTCCATTGAGTTGCATGCGTGCATCTCCATAGCAACCAGATGCCCGAGGCTCTTGCAAAACTATTCGGGGGTTCGGGAAGACGCCGCGCAGCGGCGTCCAGAAGCTGAGCTAGCTGCCGAAGTACCTCTGGGCAAGTCGAAAAGGGCGGAAAACGTAATGCCTCAGTGAAAGGAGGAATGGCAACCCGCTCAGGTCCATCGCGGCTCCGGCGGCGAACCTGTCGCCGCCGGCGCGAGGGCCTTGCGGCTCATTTCCAGTCCTGGTTTTGCCGGGTGCTGAGCAGGACGCTTTGCCAGAGTTGGCCGCGCGGATCAATTTTGCGGCGCGCCATGGTTGCCAGAGGTATGGGTACATAGGTGAAATAGCCTTGCCAGTTGCCGACAACAAGGTCGGTCATGCCGGCCATGGCGGCATGTACGGCGTGCTGGGCGAGATTGAGGCAGAAGATGGAGTCCATGCCGCTGGCGGGCGTGGCGCGGATGATATAGCTGGGATCGAAATATTTCACGGCGACTTCGATCTTGCGCTCTCTGAAGTAGTCGTTGATGGCGTCCTTGAGGAAGAGACCGATGTCTTTGTGAAGGATGTTGCCTGACTTGTCCTTTTGCCGAGGGCCGTCGTCCTTGAAAAGATTTTGGCCGGCGCCTTCGGCGACGACGATGACCGCGTGGTTTTTACGGATGAGACGGTGTTCGAGCGCTTCGAGGAAGCCGTGCTCGCCGCGGAGCTCGAATTCGACTTCGGGGATGAGGCAGAAGTTGACCAGGGAGTTGGCGAGGCTGGCATTGGCGGCGATGAAGCCGGAGTCGCGGCCCATGAGGCGGACGAGACCGACGCCGTTGTAGGCGCCCTTGGCTTCGTTGTGTGCGCAGCTGATGATGGGCGCGGCTTCCAGCACGGCGGTTTCGAAACCGAAGGTCTTGTCCATGAAATTCAGGTCGTTGTCAATGGTCTTGGGGATGCCGACGACCGAGATGGGCAGATTGCGTTTTTTGAGTTCGACGGCGATGTCGTGGGCGCCGCGCTGGGTGCCGTCGCCGCCGATGGTAAAGAGAATATTGATGTTGAGGCGGTCGAGGGTGCGGACGATTTCCTCGGTGGATTGTCTGCCGCGGGAAGAGCCGAGGATGGTGCCGCCCGTAGTGTGGATGGCGTCAACGACGTCGGGGGTGAGGTTGATGGGTTTAAGACCGTAGGACGGCACCAGGCCGCTGAAGCCGTACTGGATGCCGAAGATATTGTCCACGCCATAGATATAATAGAGGGTATTGACCAGTGACTTGATGACGTCGTTGAGACCGGGGCAGAGACCGCCACAGGTGACGATGGCGGCGCGGGTCCAAGCGGCGTCGTGGTAGAGCTGACGGCGCGGACCGGCGGCGACGAATGCCGGTATGGGCTTGTCCATGGCGCGAATGCGGTCATTGGCGATGGGGTCGGCGCAATAGCTGATGCGTTCGCTATCTTCGACGAAGATGACGCTCTTGAGGGGAGATTCCAGCGTGGGCGTGCCGACGCGGGGGATGGAAAAGTCGAGGTTGAACAGGTCCTCGACGGCGACACTCATGTTTTGTGGATCCATGGTCTATGTACCTGTTTTTTGGGGCGATGGGTTCAGGGTTCAAGAAACAACTTTGGGCGACGCCATAAGATTGCCGATGAACGTCTTTTTTCCAGTCGTCGGCCCGCTTGGCCTGCGTGATAATGCAGGCTTTCAGACTATAGTATCACACTGTCGCGGTGCGCCATTATAGCGATTTTGTGACGGGGGGGGAGTGCGCCGCCGCGTCAAGCGAGCACGAGCAGCCAGCCAAGAGATACATGACCACAGCAGCAGTGAACAGATCAGCCACAGTGCTGGACATCAACGGGAAACGCCTGTCGCCGGCGGCTATCCGTCGTGGTTTGATGATCAACATAGCTGCCGGCGCCTTGGGGAATTCATGGGCCGCGCTGGCTTTGGGCATGCCGTTGATCATGTTCATGGAGCGCGTCGGGGTTGCCGGCGTGGTCATTGGTCTGATGGCGATGGTGCAGAACCTGGCGATGGTGATGCAGATACCGTCGGCGCTGGTGGCTGAGCGGGTGGCGAGCCGGAGTAAATTCTGGTTTTGGGTCGTGATGCCGCATCGGCTGTTGTGGTATGTGCCGGCGTTTCTGGCCTTGTACTACGGTCGCGATCCGCGGGTCGGCTGGTATTTGCTGGGGGTGGTGACGATCAGTTCTTTGCTGGCGTCGGCGGGCACGGCGTCATGGTACAGCTGGATGATGGATCTGATTCCCAAGCGCGTGCGTGGGCGTTTTTGGTCCCTGCGGCAGAGCGTGGTCATGCTGGCGAACCTGCTGAGCATGGTGCTGGCGGGCTTGATTTTGGATGCGCGCTGGGGCGGCAAGGACTCCAGCGAGACCATGGTGGGCTTTGCTGTGGTGTACCTGGTGGCGGCGACTCTCGGCTGTGCGGATATTCTTCTGCACATGTCGGTGCCTGAGCCGCAGCGGCGACAGGTGAATCTGACGGGGAGGGTGTTGGAGAGCTTGCGCGAGCCCTTCCGCAATCGTGATTTTTTGTGGGTGACACTGGCCTTCGGGATGTGGAATTTCAGCCTTGGCTTTGCGCGTTTCGGCGAGGTCTACCTGAAGCGTGAGTGCGGAGTGCAGTACAGCGAGTTGTCGGCCTTATTTATCAGCACGGCTCTCGGCTGCGTGGTTGCCAGTTATGTGTGGAGCCGGATCATGGATCGCATCGGCAACCGCACGGCCTGTCTGCTGATGTTTGCGATTGCGCCGGTGTTTGCGCTGGCGTGGTGGTTGGCGCCGGTCGGCGAGGTGACCTTGGCCTTTTTGCCGGGACAGCCGGTAGTGCCGAAGATCATTGTGACGCTGTTTGTGGTGAACTTTTTTGCAGCGGCCTTTTATTCGTGTACGGGCTTGACCCAGATCACCTTATGCAGTGCGTCAACGACTCCCGGGAACCGCACCTTGGCGATGGCTGTGCATTGGACGGCGGTGGGGGTGCTCGCTTCGCTTGGGCCGGTGCTGGGCGGCATGGTGATGGACCTATGGGAGAAGACGAACATTAACTTGATGTTGCCTTTCGGGCTGCCCTTATCGTACCAGCACGTGCTGGTTTTGATTCACATGCTCCTCACCTGGTTCGTCGCCTTGCCCCTGCTGCGCAAGGTTCAGAAGAGCCAGGGCGAATTGCCGGTGAGCACTTTCATGGGCAACCCTCTGCGCGTGATGGGGCTCATTCAGAACATCATGTTGTTTGACGGCGCGGTGACTGCGAAGGAGCGCGCTCGGGCGGTCACGCAGGCCGGTGTCCGGCGTTTGTCCTACGCAGTGGATGATCTGCGCGGGAAGCTGGACGACCCGTCCATGCTGGTGCGACAGAACGCGGCGGCGGCGCTGGGACGCATCGGCACGGATGCGGCCGTGCGGGTGTTGCTGGACAAGTTGGCGGACCCGCATAGCGATTTGGCGCCGACCATAGCGCGGGCCCTGCGGAAATGCCGCAGGCCCGACGTGGTTGATGCCTTGATAGCCAAGATGAAGGTCGGCGACCAGGAAAGCATCCGCGAGATTGCGCTGACCTTGGGCTGCCTTGGCGACCGTCGGGCGGTGGAGCCCCTGCTGGAGATTTTGCGCAGCAGTGACAATCCGCAATTGCTGTCCAGTTCCGGCGAAGCTTTGGCGAGTCTGGACGAAAAGGGCGCGGTTTTTGAAATCTTGGCGCGGATGCGCGACAGTGACAATCCGATGTTGCGGCGTTCGCTGGCGGTTGCGGCGGGAGATTTGCTTGGCGGTCGTGGGCGTTTTTACGCATTGCTGGTGCAGGAGGAGAAGGAGCCTGGCGGAGCGGCCTTCAGCGAAAGCCTGGGCGACTTGCGCAGTTTTCTGAAGAAAGCCGGGAAGGATGCCAAGGTGCGGAGCCGTTGCGCGGAATGCCTGGATCAGTTTGAGGACGCCTATGCCGAGGGCGATCTGCAACAGGCGGGCGAGCAGCTCATTGCCGGCGCTATTCAGCTGGCCAGTCTACACTTGGGATTGACAGCGGTGACTGATCGGGAGGTGTTGCTGGACATCCTGATTTGTCGCGATGCACATCTGGGCGCCGGGGTGTGGTTGTGTAAGCTGCTGGAGTTGGACGGCGACAGGCTTGATGTCGTGTATATTCTCTTGGTTTTGCATTTTTTCCGCCAGTGGTGTCTTCGCCAGCAGGGCTCTGGCCGTGGCGCTTGAATGGCGGGCCTCTCCGGAGTGGTGTCGGCGCACTCCCGGAGTCTTGTTTGGAGAACAGCAATGAAAGTGAGTCATACCCACGACGACTGGCGTGAGATCATCTATTGCGGGCTGGAGAATCAACAGATTGACTTCAAGGGCCCGCAGGACTGGAATGAGATCGGTCGTGTCGGCCGGGCCAAATTCGCCCGTCATGCGATGGCGTTGGCTAACACCATCGGCGGCTACATCATCATCGGCGTTTCTGAGGATAGCAATGGCAATCCGACCGTGTACCATGGCCTGAACGAGAAACAGGCCAGCTCCTTTGACCCGAGCAACGTCGGTCAGACGATCAATCGCTATGCCGATCCGGCGGTGGAGTTCGACATCGTGCGGCCGGTGCTGGATGGCAAGCGTTACGTCGTGTTCGTGGTTTACCCTTTCAAGGACATTCCGCACGTCTGTGGCGATGCCTGCGACGACGAGTTGCAGCGGGGGGCGTTTTACGTGCGCACGCCTGATGCGCGGAGCCGGGTGGCCTACCGCGCATCGGAATTGCAGAGGCTGATCCAACGTGCACTGCGCAACCAGCGCCAGCTGTTGGGGCGGATGCTTCGTGGCATTTTGTATGAAGATCGCCAGGCGTTGGAGTCCAATGACGACGAAGTATTTGCGTCGTTAGTCAGTCGCAGCCGTGCGCAGGCGCTCCAGCGCTTGGGTAGTATCGCCATGCGCGAAGAGCCGCTGTTTGAGGCGATCGTCTATCCGCGTCGTATCCTGGCGACGCGAAGTCTGACGGAGGTGCGGCGAGTTTTGGAGGGGCTGGATCGGCCCCGCTTGCAGGATTTTCCACGCTCCGGCCTCCATCAGTCGGGGACGATCTATGCGGCCAACGAGTCTCTGCGTGGCCATCAATTGCGGGCAGATGGCAGCCCGTCCAGCTATTGGGAGGTCTATCAGGCCGGCATGCTGTACTGCGCGGTGCCGTTGGAGCTGCGCGATGGGGGGATTCTGGCGGAGGACATCCTGCGGCTGACGCTGGTGACGATTGGGTTGGCAGGCCAGTTTTATACCAGTTTGAATTA
>JAAZKQ010000296.1 GCA_012799755.1 Lentisphaerota bacterium
TACAGCAAGCAGCCTACCCTCAAAAAAATCTGCGCAAATCTGCGACATCTGCGGATAAAAAATGTCTGTTATCAATCACTAACCGCTTGCCTTACGTCGTGTGAAATGTTTCGTCTTGGCGTGACGAAGGGCTTTCAGGCAGGTATGGTATGCAGCAGATGTAATCTGGGAAGGAGCGGCGGCGGTAAGGAGTTGTGCAGTAGCAAAGACGAAAACGAGGTGTGCAATGAGTTTGTCAATTTATGCCAATGCGGAGCAGTGCGGTGTGGCGGCGGGCCAGTATGGCGCGCAGCGTCTGCGGGAGGTGCTGGAACGTCGCGGCGAGGCGAATATCACCATCGCGACCGGCGCGAGCCAGTTTGTCATGCTGATGACCTTGGTGGAGTCGCCGGGCATTGACTGGTCGAAGGTCACGCTGTTCCATCTGGACGAGTATGTGGGCTTGCCTGAGACCCATCCGGCGAGTTTCCGCAAATACATCAAGGAGCGCTTTGTGGCCAAACTGCCGACGGCGCTGAAAAAGGTGTACTATGTTGACGGCAGTGCGTCGGACCCGGCGCGAGTCTGCGCGGAACTGGGCAAGGCAATCAAAGAGCGACCCATTGACGTATGTTTTATCGGCATCGGCGAAAATGGCCATATCGCCTTCAATGACCCGCCGGCGGACTTTGCCACGGAAGAGCCGTATATCGTGGTTGAGTTGGATGAAAAGTGCCGACGGCAACAACTAGGCGAGGGCTGGTTCCCCAATCTGGACGCCGTGCCGAAACGGGCCATTTCCATGAGCGTATGGCAGGTCTTGCAGAGTCAGTGCCTGGTCAATACCGTACCGGATGCCCGCAAGGCACACGCAGTGAAAATCAGCATTGAAGGTGAGTTGTGCCCCAATCATCCGGCGTCGGTGATTCGGTTGCATCCGGACTGCAGTACATTCTGCGATGAGCCGGCCGCCGCCGAATTATCAGCACTTACTCGCCGATTCTGCCGTCGCTGAGCGCTGAGAGTGTGCGTTGCGGAGGAGGGGGGGGAAGTCAGTGTGGAAAGGGTGGCAAGATGAAATACTTCGATTTGCAGGTCAATGGCGCGTTCGATGTGGACTTTTCAGCGCCGGAGTTGACGGAGGACGACTTTTGTCGTTGCGTTGAGCGCGTATTGGCTGCGGGCGTGACGCGTTTTTTGCCGACGCTGATCACGTCGTCCTGGGAGCTCTATCAGCGTAACCTGCCGTTGATTGCCAAGGCGATCAGCGCGCACGGTTGGGACTATGCGGTGCCGGGTTTTCATTTGGAGGGGCCCTTTATCTCGCCGGAGCCGGGGGCGGTGGGCGCGCATGACCCGAGCCAGACTCGCCTGCCGACGCCGGCGGCGTTGCGCGAATTGCAGGCGATGGCCGGCGGGCGGGTGCGGCTGCTGACGCTGGCGGCGGAACTCTCGGGCGCGGCAGAGACGGCGGCCTGCGCGCATGACTTGGGCATCACGGTGTCGTTGGGGCACCAATTGGCGACCTCGGCGCAAATGGCCGCTGTTCCTGCCGAGGCGCTGACGCATTTGGGCAATGGTCTGCCCAATATGATCCACCGGCATCACAACCCCATCTGGAGCGGCATGGCTGCTGATGCATTGACGGCAATGATCATCACTGATGGCCATCATCTGCCCGCCGAACTCATCCGTTGCATCATCCGCTGCAAGGGCGTGGACAAGGTCGTGGTGACCAGTGATGCGTCGTCAGTGACCGGACTGCCGCCCGGGAAATACCGCCTGATGGGCGGCAATGACGCGACCCTGTATGAAAACGGCCTGCTTTACAATGACAGCAAACAGTGCCTGGTCGGCAGCGCATCGCTGCTGACGCAATGCGCGGATTTCCTCCGCCGGGAAAAACTGCTGAGCGAAGAGGACATCGCCAAGGTCGTCTGGACCAATCCCCACCGCCTGCTGAAAATGGCGGAGTAGGTCGGGGAAGGGCGGTTTTGCGAGGGGGGAGGAAAAACACCCTTCGCTTCGCTTGAGCGGTCGCAAGACGCTGAGCGTCAGTCGGTAAGGGCAGGAGTTGACTTGTCCCTTCCTTGTCACTCCTGCTGGTAGCCCTCCGGGAAGCTGATTTTGTGCCAGTGGTGGTCTTGGAAGAGCAGGCGTGCGTCGGGATCGCGGCGGTAGCTGTCGTCATAGCGCGGGTTGACCTTCCAGTCGAGCTGACCATTTTTCTCGACATAGGCGTGATCAAGCTGGTTCTCTTTTAGCTTTAGCAGCAGTGCGGTTTTAAGGACCTTTTTGACTTCAGCGAGGCTAGTGAGGGCGCTGCGATTGCGGTGTTCGTGGGGATCAACCTGGCGGTCAAAGAGGAATTCGCGCTGATCGCCGGCGGACCAGATGTACTTGTAGCGTTCATCGGCGACCATGTAGAGCGCGGTGTTGTCATTGCTGTACTGGGAGAAGACGAAGCGTCGTTGGCACTCACCGTTGGCGATGGCGGCCAGATCGCAGCCGTCAAGCTCGTGGTCGGTGTAAGTGCCGCCGGCGGCATTGATGAAAGTGGGGAAGATATCCACCAGTGAAGTCGCGGCGGCGCAGCGCGCGTCTGCGCCAAAGGAGTCGGGGTAGCGGACAAGGAGGGGCACTTTCGCTGATGCATCGTGCATGCCGCGTTTACCGAAGCAGTTGTAGTCGCCGAGGTACTCGCCATGGTCGGAGGCGAAGACAATGAGCGTATTGTCCAGTTCGCCGTGCTCGGCGAGTTCCGCCATGACCCGCCCGATCTGGTAATCCACGAAGGAGATGGTGGCGTAGTAGTAGGCCTTCATGTTGCGCAGGAGATGCTTGTCAATGCCCTGATCGCGGTACTTGTAGCGATTCTGGAAGTGATTGACCCAGACGAGCAAGGACTCGGCGTCCTGTGCTACGTCCGGCAGGGGCATATCCGGCGAGCGATAGAGCTTGTGCCAAGGCTTGGGCGGCGCGAAGGGCGGATGGGGGTGAATGAAGCTGGAAAAGAGGAACCAGGGCTGGTCGCCGGCGCCGGCGCGGCGTTTACGGATGAAGTCAATGCTGCGGTCGCCGATCCATTGGCTGGGATGCTCGGCGGCCGGGTGTAGCGATATTTGGGGCACGTAGTACATCTCGCCGCGGGTGCCGTGGGGTTCGTCGTGATCTGCGCCTCTGTCGGCCAACCAGCGGCAGTAGTCGTCCTTGGCCGGATCAGAGCAACATTCTTCCTGGATCAGCCGCTCGGTGAAGCCGCGCATGGCGGCTTTGTCAGGCGTGAAATGGCATTTGCCGATGGCGGCGCTGTGGTAGCCCAGTTCGGCGAGGGCGGCCGGCAGCGAGCGACCGTTGTCGTCGGGCATGCGCAAGTTTTCGGCCAAGCCGCTGCGGAAGGGATAGAGGCCGTAGTGCATGGCGAAACGGGCGGGGATGCATACCGGCGAGGGCGTGTAACAGTTGGTGAAGGCCGTGCCTTCCCGCGCCAGTCGGTCAAGATTGGGCGTGCGGATGACCTCGTTACCCAGCGCATGGATGGTGTCATGCCGTTGCATGTCCGTGAAAAACAACAGGATATTGGGCTGCTTGCTCATGCGGTCCTCATGCTGGTGGGGTGGGGGAGGAGCGGGAAAAGAAGCGTGTCTGGATAAGGTTGCCGACGCAGGCTCAATGTAACACCCATTGCCTGCGCCGCGAACGGTTTTTTGCGCTGTGGGTTGGGTGGTGCGCTTCAAAAAAAAGATGGGGACGGGGCCACAAAGAAAAACAGCAGTACTACGCAAGAACGCTATAGTAGCGGAAATGCTAATTCAGGAGGTCATGATGTGCACGGTGCGAATTGTGGTGGACAACCAGACGCGGCGCGGCTTGGCCGTGGAGCACGGCTTTACCGTATTGCTTGACAGTCATGGCGAGCAGCTCTTGCTGGATACGGGCGCGGGCGCAGCGCTGATGGACAACTTGGCGTCCTTGGGCGTTGAGCTTGGCAGTATCAAGCGGCTGGTATTGAGCCACGGTCATTGGGATCATACAGGTGGCTTGGCTGAGCTGTTGGCGGCGTTGCCGGATTTGCCTGTTTTCGCGGCGCCGGGTGTGCTGCAGGAACGCTTCAGCTGCCATCCTGAGCGGCCCGTGCGGGATGTGTCCATGCCGGCAGAATGCCGCCGGGCCTATGCAGCGGCTCGGGTTCATGAACTGACGGGCTTCACGCCGATTTGTCCGGGCATTTTTGCGACAGGGCCGATACCGCGCCTGAGTGGTGAGGACTGCGGCGGCCCATTTTATCTGGACGCCGCGAAAGAGCAACCTGATCCGCTGGTGGATGACCAGTCACTGCTGCTGGCAGCGGGCGTACTTATTCCGGGTTGCTGCCATAGCGGCATCATCAATACCCTTGAGCACTGTCGGCGTTGTGCTCCGGGAGTGAAGATTCATACCATCATTGGCGGACTGCACTTGGTGCATGCGGATCAGGAACGCCTGGAGCGCACGGCGGCCTATTTGCAGCAATTGGGTTTGCGACGACTGGTTGCATGTCACTGCACGGGCGAAGAGGCCATAGCTTGGCTGCGAGATAGGTTGTCCTGTGAAGTGTTGACTGGTGCATCGGGTGACCTCTATGAGTACTGACAAGGCAAAAAGAACGAAGAGCAGCGTAGCGACGCCGGCAGCATCCCCGGACGGCGCGCGTTCAGCCGTGGCGGACCGTGCCATTCTGGAGAGCATTTCCGATGGCGTGTTCACGGTTGACCGCGATTTTCGCATCACCTATCTGAATCGCTCGGCGGAGGAGATCATCCAGGTGCGGCGTGAAGAAGCGATAGGCCGCATGTGCTGTGAAGTATTCCGCTCCAATCTCTGCGAAGGCGCGTGTGCCCTGCGCCGGACACTTGAGCAGGGACGACCGATCATTGATCTGAGCTGCTTTATTGTCAACAACGCCGGGCAGCGCGTGTCGGTAAGCATCTCGACGGCGGTCTTGCGCGATGCATCGGGTGCGGTGATTGGCGGCGCCGAGACCTTCCGCAATCTGAGCGACATTGAGCAGCTGCGGGAGGAAATCAGCGCCACACGGAAGATCGGGGACTTTGGCAGCCATAGTCCATCCATGCGGGCCATATTCAGCCAACTGCCGGCCATCGCTGAAACCAGTTCGACGGTGCTGATTCGCGGTGAGACCGGCAGCGGCAAGGAGTTCCTGGCCAGGACCATTCACGCCAACGGCCCGCGGCGCGATGGCCCCTTTGTGGCGATCAACTGCGGGGCCTTTCCCGAAACGCTGCTGGAATCGGAGTTGTTCGGTTACAAAAAGGGCGCCTTCACGGGGGCCGACCGAGACAAGCCTGGGCGCTTCGCCTTGGCCGAGGGCGGCACGCTCTTGCTGGACGAAATTGGTGAAATCTCGCCGGCCATGCAGGTGCGCTTGCTACGGGTGCTACAGGAACGCAGCTATGAGCCGCTGGGAGCGGTCAAGAGCGTGCGCAGCGACGTCCGGATCATTGCGGCGACGCATCGGCAGTTGGAAGAGCTGGTGGCTTCAGGCGCCTTTCGGCAGGACTTGTTTTACCGCATTAATGTTGTGCAGCTGGCCTTGCCGCCACTGCGCGAGCGGCGGGAAGATATACCGTTTCTGGTGGATCAGTTTATTCGCCGTTTCAACCTGGTGATGAATCGGCGGGTCGCCGGCGTCAGCCGTAGTACGCTGCGTATACTTAGCGACTATTCCTGGCCGGGGAACATCCGTCAGTTGGAAAATTGCATTGAGCGTTCCATGGTTTTCTGCCGTGGCGCCATGATCGAGGTTGACGATCTGCCGGATGAGGTTCGCGCCAGTGGCGATGCCCTGTCGCCGCTGCCCTTACCAGCGACGTCTATACAGGAAGCTGTGAATCTTTCCGAACGCCAAGCAATACAGGCCGCCTTGGCGCAATGCAACGGCAACCGCCGCCTGGCAGCCGAAAGCCTGGGGCTGCACCCGACGACTCTTTACCGCAAACTCAAGCGCCTGGGCTTGCGCATTGATCTGCCCGATGGGCGCTACAAGAAGAATTGATGGACTGGCCTGTTTCGGCTGGGCAGTCGGAGCGATAAAAAAGTAATCGGTCACTTTTTGATAGTCGCGGCTTCAGTAAGCTGCACCAAGCGCCTGCCGCTCGGTCGTGCAGCAGGTTTCCAACTTGCGGCGTCAACAAGATGTCAGCGAATGGACAACTTGGCGCCGTAGGCGCTTAACCATGCTTAACCCCAGCCTTCAGGCTGGGGTGGCGAGCTCCCCCTGAGGCAGTGCCTTGTAAAGGCACCACAGCTGAAAAAAACGCCGACACGAGCAGTATCAATAGGAGACCGATTACATAAAAAACAGCGTTCTTTGCGCTATTCTTTTGCAGGGGCTGGTTTGAGAAAATATAGTAATGGTTTGCCTCCAGGTTTTTTTGGCGGCGCCGGACGACATGGACGTCCCTGTTGTTGCGGTCGCATGCAGAGTCGTTGTCAGTCATCAAGGAGCGTTTTTCATGCAGGAGAAAGCTGTCTACAATTTCAATGCCGGTCCGGCGACCTTGCCGAAAGCGGTGATGTTGAAGGCCCAGGAAGAGTTTGTGAACTACCGCGGTTGCGGTTACGGCATTGCTGAGGAGAGTCATCGCGCGGCGCCGTTTGAGGAGATTATCCAGTCTGCCGAAGCGAACATTCGCCAACTGATGGGCATCAGTGCTGATTACGACGTGCTGTTTCTACAGGGCGGCGCCAGCTTGCAGTTTGCGATGGTACCGATGAATCTGATGATTCCCGGTAAGAAGATTGCCTTCAGTGACACGGGCGAGTGGACGCAGAAGGCCATGAAGGAGGCGAAAATCCTTGGCGCCGGCATCAACCTGGTTCATGACGGCTCCCAGGAAAAGTACTCCCGCATTGGCGACGTGACTGGCTGGCAGTATGACCAAAACGACGCCTATGCGTACATTTGCAGCAACAACACGATTTATGGCACGGCCTACCATACGTATCCCGACACAGGCGCGCTGCCGCTGGTTGCGGACATGTCCAGTGACATCATGTCGAAGGTCATTGATGTGAACCGCTTTGCGCTGATTTTTGCCGGTGCGCAAAAGAACATCGGCCCCGCTGGTGTGACGCTGGTGATTATCCGCAAGGGTTTAGCTGAGCGTTGCCCGGAAACAGTGCCGACGATGTTGCGTTATAGCACGCATATCAAGGCCCAGTCCCTGTACAACACGCCGTCCACTTTCTCGATTTACATGGTTCGGCTGGTGACGGACTGGATGCTTGCACAGGGTGGCGTGTCGGCGATTCAGAAGCTCAATGAGGCCAAGGCTGAGAAGCTCTACGCGGCGATTGACGGCTTGGGCTTCTTCCGCGGCACCTGTGCCAAGGCCGACCGTTCGAAGATGAACGTGTGCTTCCGTATCGGCGACGGCAATGAAGACTTGGAGAAGAAGTTTGTTTCCGAGTCCAAGGCTGCCGGCCTGATCGGCCTGAAGGGCCATCGCGCGGTTGGTGGCTTGCGTGCCAGCATCTACAATGCCATGCCGATGGCGGGTATTGATGCGTTGGTGGCGTTCATGAAGGATTTCGCCGCAAAGAACGGGTAAGCATGGCGAAGGCAGAGGGGCTTGATGTGGCCCCGGTTTGCCGGTGATCAGGGAAGGACGGGGCAGCGCTCCGTCCTTCTTTTTGCGTTCTTGCGCTTTCTATCCGCAGATTTCGCCGATTAACGCAGATTCTTTTTTGGATGCAGGTTGTTTTCTATCCGCAGATTTCGCCGATTCTTTTTTGGGGGGGCTATTCGCAGATTTGTAAGCGGTCACTCATTGATACTGGTCGCACCGGCGGTCTTTTCAGCTGTAGTGCCTTTACAAGGCACTGCCTCATGGGGAGCCGCCACCCCCAGCCTGAAGGCTGGGGTTAAGCATGGTTAAGCGCCTACGGCGCAACATGGACATTATGGACACTATGGACATTATGGACACTATGGACATTATGGACACTATGGACGCTATGGACGATGGCGCATGTTGTCCACGGCTGTCTATCTTGTCCACTTTTACCAAGATAGCGCCTGTTTTCCGCAAAAGGGACAGGAAACAGATGCTTGTCCATCCTGTCCACCCTGTCTACTTTACCAATGGGTGACCGGTTACGCCGATTTCGCCGATTAGCGCAGATTGTTTTTTGGGCTGGGTGTTTGGCGTCGGGCGGGCCTTATAGTATACGCCTTGCCGTTTTGGCATGGAAGCAAGTTGGAGTTTTCAGATACTGACATGCCCAAGTTGCTGTGCAGTGCGACTTGGGCCGGGAGCTTGAATGGATTTTCTTGAACGGAGCGTAGTGGACTACCTGGGCAACAACGAGATGTGTCTGGGGGTCGTGGTGAAGGGCGGTACGGATCGCGTGCAGGTCCGTGGCGCCACTCAGCAGCAGGACAAGGTCAAGGTCACAAATATCGTTGCCGAGCACGGCATGGTGCAAGGCGACGATGTGCTGGGCAAGTTGGCGGCGGTGCAAAGCGCAATTCGCGATGCGATGGCCGAAGTTGATCTTGAGTTGCTGTGGGAAGACGTTTTGGCCCATGGCTGCGAGCCGGACTTGTCAGCGCTGGCGGCGCATTACTTTGGGGAGGCCACAGCCGTGCAGACCTCGGCGCTGGCACGGCAACTCATTGAGGACGGCACGCTCTTCCAGCGCAAACAGCTGCAATTCACACCCCGGACACCTGAGGAGATTGAGGAGCTGAAGCGCCTGCGTGCCCAACGGGCCGAGCGCGCCGCTGCCAAGGAACGCACCCGGCAATGGCTGGATAGCGTACTGGAGCATAGCGGTGATGCTCCTGCGCCGGTGCCTGAGGAGCAGGAAGGATTTTTGCGTCTGGCGACGGACTACCTTCTCTGCGGCTTCAATTCCGACGCTGTGAATATCCTCAGCGCAGCTCGGGAGAAGAGCAACGCCCGCGAAGTTGCTCTGCGACTGCTGCGCGTCACCAGACGTATGCCTGAGGGGGTGGATGAATTTCTGCTCGCCAACGGCATTCATGCCGGCTTTTCCGATGCAGTGCTGGAGCATGCCGATAGCTTGTCGCCCTATGTCGGCAATAGTCACCGCGAAGACCTTAGCGCCCTGGAGCTCTTCAGCATTGACGACGAAGAGACGCGCGAGATTGACGACGCGTTGTCGTGCAGCCGCGACGAGGCGCAGAATTACCTGGTCGGCATCCATCTTGCCGACCCGGCCTGTTTTGTCAGCAAGGACGACGTGTTGGACGCGGCGGCCGTTGAGCGGCCCTTGTCGCTGTATTTGCCGACGACGACGGTGATGATGTTTCCCGAGCGTGTCGGCTGCGATCTGGCCAGTTTGGTTGCCGGTGAGCTGCGCCCGGCCCTGAGCTTCCAGGTGAAATTTTCACCCGAAGGCACCCTGTTGGACTGGCGCTTTATACCGTCGGCGGTGCGGGTGCGGCATCGTCTGGACTATCGTCGCGCCGACGAACTGCTGGCGGCGGCTGAGGGCGACAGTGTTGCAGGAGCCCTGCAGGCTCTGTTATTTCTTGCCGGCAAGCTCCGTGCCGAGCGTGAGGCCGCCGGGGCGGTGCAGCTGAATGGCCCCGAGTTGAAGATACGAGTTCGTGACGATGTGGTCACGGTGACGCCGGAGGATTTTGACAGCCCCAGCCACCAGTTGGTGAGCGAATTCATGATCTTGGCCAATCACTTGGCGGCGAAGTACGCGCTGCGTCATGATTTGCCGGTGATCTACCGCATGCAGGAACAGCCGGCGTCGCCGGTAAGTTCAGTCAAGGAGTACAACCCCTATCTCTTTGAGCAGCAGGTGAAAAAGATGAAGCGGACGCGTCTGACGACCTATCCGCAGGCGCATTTCGGGCTTGGTCTTGACCTCTACACGCAGATCAGTTCGCCGCTGCGCCGCTATGCCGACCTGGTGATACAGCGGCAGCTGTCAGCGCATTTTCTGGGCAAGGAACTCCCTTATACCCGCGAGGAGCTTTTCGGCGTGCTGGATAATGTCGAACGAACGGCCAGTCAGAACCGCTCGCTTGAGCGTGAAGCAAACAAGTACTGGTTGCTGGAATATCTGCGACGGGAGAAACTCGGCGCCGAAGTGGGCGCAACCATCGTGCGCGTTGAGGGCAGTTTGGTGCTGGCCGAGCTTGATGGTTTTGCCGAGCGCGGCGTGGTTATGACCCGCAACCGCATGACGCCCGGCGAGCACGTCCAATTGCGCATCAGGGATGCCATACCCAAGGCCGGGCGCTTGGTGCTTGAACCGCTTGCGGAGGACTGAGAGCGGGACCGCCTGCGCCTCTTTGACTCAGAACTGGCGCAGGAAGCGCAGGTCGTTGTCGTAGAGCAGGCGCAGATCGCTGATGGCATAGCGAATCATGGCTGTGCGTTCAATGCCCATGCCGAAGGCGAAACCGGTGGTGGTTTCGGGGTCATAGCCGACGTTTTCGAAGACGGCTGGGTTGACCATGCCGGCGCCGGCGATCTCAATCCAGCCGGTGCCCTTGCAGACGCGGCAGCCCTTGCCGGCGCAGATGAAGCATGAGGCGTCACATTCTACACTGGGTTCGGTGAAGGGGAAGAAGTGAGGGCGGAAGCGCACTTTTGTGTGAGCGCCGAACATTTCGCGGGCGAAAGCGGCGAGAGTGCCCTTAAGGTCGGCCAAGGACACGCATTCATCCACGTAGAGGCCCTCGATTTGGTGGAAGCTCATGCCGTGGGTGGCGTCGGGCGTATCACGGCGATAGCAGCGTCCAGGGCAGACAATGCGCACTGGCGGCTTCTGTGCTTTCATGGTGCGGATTTGTACGGGCGAGGTATGCGTGCGCAGCATGAGGGCTGCGGGGTCCAGCCAGTGGTGCTGGTCAAGGTCGAAGTAGAAAGTATCCTCCAGCGTACGCGACGGGTGGTCCTGCGGGGAGTTGAGAGCGTCGAAGTTGTTCCAGACGGTTTCGATGTCCGGGCCGTCGGCGACAACGAAGCCCATGCGGCGGAAGATGGCCACGGCGCTATCCATGACGAGACTGATCGGGTGTTTGTGGCCGATGGGGCGTTGACGACCGGGCAGGGTGACATCCAAGGCGTCGGCGGCTTCCTTGTCCTGCTTGAGCTTGGCGCCGCAGTCGTCGAATGCCTGCTGGATTTCCTGCTTGACGAGATTGATGGTCTTGCCGACGACGGGTTTCTGATCCTGGGGGACTTTGCCGAGCTGGGACATCAATGCGGGCACCAGCCCTTTACGGCCGAGGAAGCGCACGCGACATTCTTCCAGCGCGCTCATGTCATTGACCGCCGCCAAGGCTGCTTTGGCCTGGGAGAGCGCATCCTGAAACTCTTTAACCAAATCCGTCATATCGGCACCTTGAAAGAAATGATATTGTCTTGGGTGGAAGCTGAGAATATAAACCGGCTCGCGATGACTACAATGCCCCGGCGAAGATATCCGGGGCGGAGAAGACCATGGTTTCACGGGTCACGGGATGGCTGATACGCAGGGTGGCGTGTTGCAGGGCGATGCTGTCAGGGTTGAGCCAGCGTTCCGGCGAGCCGTACTTATGGTCGCCGATGATGGGACAAGCGGCGTGGGCCAGCTGGGCGCGAATCTGATGATAGCGACCACTGCCCAGGACAATGCGCAGCAGGCTGCGACCACTTTTGTGGCGTAAGACCGTATAGTTCAAGACGGCGGCTTTGGCGCCGGGGGTGCCGGCGGGAACGACCTTGGCGCGGTGCCGGCCGTGCAGCAACCAGTCCTTAAGGGCGCCGTCCTTGCCGGGGAGGGTGCCGCTGACCAGCGCGAGGTAGATTTTTTCGCAATCGCCTTGGCGCATGGCCTCATTGAGGCGGCTCAGGGCCTTGCTGGTGCGGGCGAAGAGAACGACTCCGGCGACGGGGCGGTCAATGCGGTGTACGGCTTCCAGGAAAACCGCGCCGGGCTTGTGGTATTCGGCTTTGATCCATGCCTTGGCGCGGTCTTCGAGGTTATCCTGGCTGGTTCCCGACGGCTGGGTGAGCAACCCTACCGGCTTGTTGAGGACCAGCAGGTGATTGTCCACATACAGCACATCCACGTCCGGCATGCTCAGATATCTTCAACGAAAGTCTTGTGCAGAGCGCGGATGGCCGCCTCGTAATTGGAGCGGGAGACGATGAACTGCATGTTGACCTGACGGGTTGCCTGGGACAGCGCAAGGACGTTGATATTGGCTTGGTACAGGGCAGCGGCGGCTTTGGAGAGGAAGCCGGGTATGCTCATGTTGCTGCCGATGACTGAGACGATGGCCACTGCACTGCGGCGTACGGTGGCGTTGGGCATGCGCTGGTGAATCAGGTCAACGCACTCGTCCAGACGGCGGTTTTTTTTGGGTACAAAATGCGTGATGGTATTGGCATTGGTGGTCTTGGTGACGTAGCTGATGCCGGTGTCAAAGAAACTCTGCATGAGGAAGTAATCATAGCCGACACGGCCGACCATTTCGGGGTCCACGACTTCGATGGCTTCGAGATCGTTACGACCACAGATCATTTCAACCCGTGGTTCCGGTGAGACATAATCACAGCTGATGATGGTTCCGGGATGCTCGGGTTCGAAAGCGTTTTTGACGCGGATGGGAATGCCGCAGAGCTCCATTTCCTTGGATGCCTTGGAGTGGATGGCTTCCATATCGAGGTCGGAAAGCTGGTCGGCGATATCGAAGTTGGTATGGCCGATGACTTTGACCTTGTCAGCGCCGATGATGGCGGGATCGCCGGTGCTCAGGTGGTATTCCTTGTGGATGATGCCTTCGCGGGCTTCGGTAAGGACGGCGATCTTGCTGAAGGCGATTTCACTGTAGCCGCGATCAAAGCGGGTCATAATGCCTTCGTCATATTTGACATAGCCGGTGATGATGGGCATGACCTTGCTAAAATCAATGCCGGCGAAGGCTTGCTTAATGACCTCGTCGAAGGAGAGCAACTCATCCTTTTTCCAACCGGTAAGGTCTATGAGCTGAGCGTTGATGCCGTGTCGTTGGAGGATGAGCGTGGAGTTGAAAGCGCTCTGAGCTTCGCCAACGGCGCTGAGCAACTCGCGAGTCGGCGTCAGATAAGTCTTGATGTTGAAGTGGCCGTAGCTGCGCAGGCGCACCAGGTCGTGCAGGCAGTCGCGGATGCCGTCCATGCGCTCGTTGACAAAGTTGTCGGCTTCGCGTTGGTCAAGGCCGATGGTCGCGAAGGAACGATTGAATTCGAGCATTTTGGCGCGGGCCTCTTCCAAGCTGGCGATCCAGCCGTCATCACCGGCGGCAAATTTCCCATAGACGCCTGGCGCGCCGCTTTTTTTGTTTTCCAGCAGCAGGTTGGTGATACCGCCGTAGGCGGAAACGACAAAGAGGCGATTGTAGAGCTCGGCGCCTTTGCGGTTGCCGATGATGACATTGCGGAGCACTTCGCCAAAACGGCTCATGGAGGTGCCGCCGATTTTTTCCACCGTGTGTTGTCTGCGCATATGGTTATTTCCTGCTTGCTGAAGCTGATGTCGAGGGAGGGAAAAGAAGCCGGAAGGGCGGTACGGCTGGGGGGAATTCCGAAACATCTAATGTAAAATTGAATACCCCGATTGCAAGCAGGGGATGGCGCCATGCAATCAGGGCATTGGTAAGCGGTCAGCGATTGGACAGCAACCCATCTTTCGTGTCTACTATGTCGCACCCTTACAGGGTGCAATTTCGGGGGGGCGCCTACCCAGGGCGGCGCGCGCTTTCAGCGCGGCTTGCCCTGGGCTGGTATGTTTTGCGCCTTCAGCGCTTCTGCCGCTTCACGGCCA
>JAAZKQ010000297.1 GCA_012799755.1 Lentisphaerota bacterium
CAGCGATGCGAAGAAGTCCTCGTCATTCACACGCGGCCCCTTGACTGGCGGCAGGTATACGAGCCGGATGTCGCCGACGCGGACCACCGCCTCGGCGTGGGGCGTGTTGTTCCAGCCAGTAGCGTTCATGCGGAAACTCGTGATCTTGTCAAAGCCCAAGGGTGAGCGGGACCTATTCAGATCCTTCAATGACAGCTGATAATGGCGCCAGCCGGTAAAATCCAGCCTGATGGTGGTGCTGTAGTAGTCTATGCCCGCTGTCTCGGGGTTCTCCGAGCCGATGTAGATGAGGAATCTGCTGTTGGTGGCCTTTTCGCTGTGCAGCCAGAAGTCCAAGGCGTTGTGCTCGCCGGTCCAGTCGCTTGGACATCCTCTGTGCTCCAAGCTTGTGCTTTCGCCATGGGCCCAGCGGATGGACGCCGTTTCACCTTCGGGGACGATGTCGCGGTCCAGGCTGCCGCCACGCCATTGTTCAGCATTTTCCGCACTCATCAGTAGGCGCGGCGGAATGGCCGGCGCAGCAGCCGAGTTTCCGGGTTGGGCGCAGAGTGACAGGGCGCTGAGGGCCAGCAAGCTGAGGCAGTGGCAGGGACGTATCATCAGAATTCCTCCTTGGTTGGACACAGGCCGGCAGGCCGGTGACGCTTTAGAGCGGCAAACCGCCGCACAACTCATTATTTCCGTTTAACGCGCGGGCCTTTCGGAGTGTCTTCGATGACCCAGCCGAGATCGTCAAGTTCTTTGCGAATGGCGTCGGCCTTGGCGAAATCCTTAGCTTTGCGCGCGGCTTGGCGCTCCTCGGCCTTGGCTTGAATCTCAGCGGGGACACTGTCACTGGCATCGGGCGTGCAGACAGCGAGGACGCTGTCAAAACGCTCCAGCAGGGCGCGGGCGTCCCGCGCGGCGGCGCCCGCGCATTTGCCTTCGTCCATCGGGCGGTTGAGGTCTCGGATGAAATCAAAAAGCGCCGCCAGGGCCATGGAGATGTTAAGGTCGGCGGCGAGGCCGGCTTGAAAGCCCTTGGCGGCAGTTTCCAAGGGCACCTTGACCTCGTCAAGACCGCTGTCTGGGGCCGCGCCGAGTTCGTCCAAACGCAGGCGGAAGGCGTCAATGCGTTGGAGGACGCCGCGGGCTTCTTCGAGGGCTTTGAACGAGAAATTGAGTGACTGGCGATAGTGCGTGCCGATGAGCACCCAGCGGATTTCGCGGCCGCTATATCCCTTGTCCAACAAGTCCCGCAGGGTGAAGAAATTGCCCAGTGACTTGGACATTTTTTGGCCTTCGACCATGAGGTGCGCGCAATGCAGCCAATAGTTGACGAAGCGACAGTCGTTGGCGGCTTCGCTCTGGGCGATTTCGTCCTCATGGTGTGGGAAGATATTGTCAATGCCGCCACAATGGATATCGAAGGTTTTGCCGAGGTACTTGCTGCTCATGGCTGAACATTCGAGGTGCCAGCCAGGTCTGCCTTTGCCCCAGGGGCTGTCCCAGTAAACATCGCCGTCTTCGCTGTCGTAGGCTTTCCAAAGGGCGAAGTCAGCTATGGATTCCTTGCTGTACTCGTCAAGTTTGACACGGGTGCCGGAGCGCATCTGCTCATGGTCAATGTGAACGAGCTGGCCGTACTTGGGCCATTTGGCGATGGAGAAGTACACCGACTTGTCTTCGGCCTGGTAGGCGATGCCTTTTTCGAAGAGCACGGCAATGATGTCAATCATTTCTTTGATGTGCTCGGTGGCGGCGGGATATACGTCAGCCGGGAGGATGCGCAGGACGGCGATGTCCTCGAAGAACGCATCTTTGAATTTTTGGGTGAAATCATTGAGCGGCAGATTCGCGGCCTGCGAGCCGCGGATGGTCTTGTCATCCACATCGGTGAGATTCATGATGTGTTTGACTTTGTAGCCGTGATAGAGGAGGGTGCGCTTGAGGAGGTCTTCGAAAATGTAGGCGCGGAAATTGCCGATGTGCGCATAGTTGTACACGGTCGGCCCGCAGGTATAGAGCCCCACTTCTCCGTCTTTGATGGGGGTGAAGACCTGTTCGGAGCGGGTGAGGGTGTTGTAGAAAGACAAAGACATGGACGATAAGACCTTATATAACTGCTGATAGGTGGTTACAGTGCTGAGTTGCGGGCTTAGAAGCCGATGCTCTTAAGCCATTTGCCGCAGAGATCCGGCCATTGGCCGACAATTGGGTCGTTGGCGGCCAAACCGAGACCGTGTGCGCCGTGGGGGAAGACATGGAGCGCAAAGGGGACTTTGTTGGCACGCAGGGCGGTGGCGAACAACAGGCTGTTCTCAACCGGCACGCCGGCATCGTCCGCCGTGTGCCAGAGGAAAGTCGGCGGAGTTTCGGGAGTGACGCGTTTTTCAAGGCTGAGGTAGTCCTGCATGGCTGGATCAACCTGGCCGTCTTTGTCCTTAAGAAGATTGCGCATGGAGCCGTCATGACGCTTTTCAGTGAAAGTGATGACGGGGTAGCAGGCAATCAAGGCGTCGGGGCGGGAGCTTTGGCTGTCAACGGGGTCAGCTGGATTGAGATTGCCGGCTTCGAAGATGGTCGCGGCTGTGGTGGCGCAATGACCGCCGGCGCTGAAGCCGAGGATGCCGATGTGCTTGGGGTCAATGGCCCATTCACCGGCCTTGGCACGCAACAAGCGGATGGCGCGGCGTGCATCGTCCGCCGGAATGGGGTAGCGATAGGGTGAGACGCGGTATTGCACGACCGCGCCGGCAATGCCAATGCTGTTCAGCCAGAGAGCGATGGGTTCGCCTTCGTGCGCGGCCTTGCAACTGTAGCCGCCACCGGGACAAACGACGACGCAGGAGAAGGGGCCGTCGCCTGCGGGGAGATACAGGGTCAGATCGGGCTTGTCGGCAACGGTGTCGCCCAAGGCGCCGGGGGCGCCGTCAGGCCAAAGCAGAACAGTCATTTTTTTTGTCATGCGGGATTCCTTTGCAAAAGTTGCGGGACAGAGAAACAAGCTTGTTGTGAACAAGACGAAGATAATTGTCAAAGCAAACAGAAAAGGTAATGTTTTTTTGGCTTGGCGCAAGGAGCCGGCCATTTGGCCAGAAGTGATCATTGAGTCTTGGGGTAGAGATGATTTCATGGCGCCGGTGTGTAGGTGAAACGCTTGACGAGCATGGCATCGGGTATGTCAACGACGCTGCCGTCGGGGAGAATGTCACAACGGTCGAAGACGGCGCCTTGTTCGTCGCGGGCGGTGACGCTGAGCTTGTCAGCGCTGACAGCGACGCTGATGCAAGACGTGTCAAGGGTGCCGGCAAAGCCGGGACCGTCGGTGGTGACGACGGGAAAGGCGTAGTCGCTGCCGCTATAGAGTTTGCGCTGTGGTGCGACGAATGCGTAGAACTCGTTGCTGCAGGGCACGCTGCGTGAATAGAAGTGCGTATGGCCGGCCAACCAGAGATGAATACGATGGCGTGGTTCGCGGCCCTTGAACTGTTCGCCCACGATCATCTCAAGATTTTGCGTCATGAATTTGCCGTTGTGGGTGCAGGGTGCCGAATGGCAGAGCACAATGCGGTATTTGGCGTCAAGAAACTCCTTGTGGGTGACGAGCTCGGCCAGCCAGTCGCGCTGCTCGGTCAGGTAGGCCATTTCCGTCACGTTGTTGCCGGAGAAATGATGCGTCATGGCTGCGGCAGGGCGGTCTTCACCGGAGTCCAGGACGATATAGTAGGCGTCGCCGCAACGGAAGCTGAAGAAGCTTTTCCCTGTGGGTGCAGGCAGGAAATCAAGCCATCGTGGCGCGTCCAGGCCACGCCATTCGTGATTGCCGCGCACAAAGAGCCACGGCTGCGACGACGCGCCAAGGCCAACGGCGTGCTTGATGACTCCGGCGACATAATCGCGTTCGAAGACGTTGATGTCGTTCAAGGCGTCGCCAAGGATGACATAGAAGCGACTTTTGGCCATATCACCCCGCTCGTGGTAGTTGGTCAGCATCCGCTTGCGCACATCGTTGCTGAATTGCAGATCGGCAGTGAACGCAAAGCTGTAGTCGCCCGGTGCATTGTCAAAGACTTGGAAGTGGAAACGGTCGTCGGCCAACAGCGTCAACTGCGGCGCACGAAATTCCCGCTCTTTGGGGAAACTCCGGTCGTTGAATTGCTTTTTGGTGGGGTTGACCAATACGATCCGGTACTCATAGGTCTCACCGGGTGTGAGTCCCTGCAAGCGTATGAGGTGCTGCGGCTGTTGGTTCTGGAGTTGGCCGCCACGGCTGTCCCATACACGCTGCCAATCCTCTTCTGAATCTCGCCGACGATAGTCAACCCCCGCTCCGACCCGACCGCCGCCAGTCACAAAACCGACGCTTATCGCGCCGACATCCGGATAACTCAGCCAGGGGCCGTGCTCAAGCCAGGCGAGCGGCGCTGGTTCAGGGGGCTGCTGGGAAAGAAGCAACAGGGGCAGGAAAAGCAAAAACAGGGCGAGGGTAGGGCGGCGAAACACGATTCTCATGTTCTTTTCTCTTTTAATTCAAGGTGCAAAATAGAAGGATGGAATACCGACATAGACTACAGCACCGACAGAAAAGCACAAACGACACCACGGACAAAAGAGGAAAAAATCAACAACGAGAGCGCCGGTGGACCCAGTGGACTCGGTGGACCCGGTGGACTCAGTGGACTCGGTGGACCCGGTGGCTCGGTGGACTCGGTGGACTCGGTGGACTCGGTGGACTCGGTGGA
>JAAZKQ010000298.1 GCA_012799755.1 Lentisphaerota bacterium
AGCCGCTTCTACCCTGGCCGGCGCAAGCGTCCACAGCTGCCTGAAACCCACGGAGCGATGGACACTATGGGCGCTGCTATGGACAGTATGGACGGCGGGCGGGCAAGCGTTGTCGTCCATCGAGTCCATCGAGTCCATAATGTCCATGTTGCGCCGCAGGCGCTTAACCATGCTTAACCCCGGCCTTCAGGCCGGGGTGGCGAGCTCCCCATGAGGCAGTGCCTTGTAAAGGCACCACAGCAGAAAACGACCACCGGCATGCCCCATATCAACGGGTGAGCAATTACCAATCAACGTAACTGGTCAGGTGCGCCCGGTTCCGCAAAACGGACAGGAAATAGGTGCTTGTCCACGCTGTCCACAATGTCCACTGACCGCTTACCGCTCAAGCCGGGAAAAATGTCTTTGATCCTTGAGTTTCTGCAACAAAGTGTTAGTTTGTGCCTTGAGTTTCTAAAATCACACATCAGTGCGCAAGGAAAGGGCTTCCATGTATCGCTTTGCTCAGGAACAGATCGAAAAGTGGTTCAAGGCGCGGCGACGCAAACCCCTGATCGTACGCGGCGCCCGGCAGGTCGGCAAGACCTGGCTAATTGAGCATATGGCTGCCGCCAAGTTCGAAACGTTGGTCAAGATTGACTTGGAAAAGCGCCACGACTTGCACATTCATTTTGGTGACAATCTTGATCCCAAGGACATCGTCCAATACCTCGAAGTAGACAGCGGCAGGCGCATCGTGCCCGGCAGAACGCTGCTCTTTCTGGACGAGATTCAGGCCTGTCCACGTGCCATCATGGCCTTGCGCTACTTCTACGAGCAAATGCCTGATCTGCATGTGATCGCGGCGGGTTCGTTGCTGGAGTTCGCCCTGGGCGAGATATCCGTTCCTGTCGGCCGCGTGCAATACTTGCACCTCTATCCAATGACCTTTCGTGAATACCTGCTGGGGATCGGCAACGAGGTCGCCGCCGAAATTGCTGCCCGGCATCCGTCCGAGGTTGACGCGGGCATCCAGCACCAGCTGCTGAAGGAGCTGAAGACCTACTTCTTTGTCGGCGGCATGCCGGAGAGCGTGCTGGCGTACCGCGACACACAGTCACTGGTGGAATCGTTCAAGGTCCAGACCGAGATCATCGCTTCCTACCGCGAGGACTTCGCCAAATACACGCCGCGCGTCAACCACGCCTGCTTGGACAGCGTACTGTTGAGCGTGGCCCGGCAGGTCGGCGAACAAATCAAGTATACACGGCTTGACGATAGCCACAGCGGCCCCACCAACCGCCGGGCTTTCGACCTGCTTTGCAAAGCCCGGCTGGTCCACAAAATCGCCTCATGCAATCCGTCCGGCCTGCCGCTTGGGGCCAGCGTCAACGACAAGCGTTTCAAGGCTGCGTTGCTCGACATTGGTCTTTTACAGAATCTCTGTCAGGTGCCGATTGACTTGGAGTTGCGGGAAGACGACCTGCTGGCCATGTACCGGGGCAAGCTGGCCGAGCAGTTTGTTGCCCAAGAGCTGATCGCCAAGCACAGCTCCGAGCTGTGCTACTGGGCACGGGACGCGCGCGGCAGCAATGCCGAGGTGGATTATCTGGCGGTGCGCGGCGGCAAGATCGTTCCGATTGAGGTCAAGTCCGGCGCCGGCGGCAGTCTGCGCAGCCTGCACCTGATGCTCAACAGCTACCCCAACTGCCCGGAAGGCGCGGTGCTCTACTCCGGCAGCTACATGCGGCGGCCCGAGCAACGACTGACCTTCATGCCGCTCTACTACGCCGGTTCCCTCGGCGATCCCCGTCCGGACATTGTGTAAAGCAATGCAAAGCAGACGCAGTTCATCGCTGTTCAGCTGCCACAGGACCTGCCTCGTCAGTAAACTGTTGTGACGTCGGTTGTTGTAAAAACACAACCAGGCGTTAGTCTAGGGAAGTGGCTCATTTTGAAGCGCCCCGTGACATGGCGGGCCAAGGCCTGAATGAACGAGCGCGGGCGGGAAAGGTTTTTCCACAGACTGATCCGCCCGATCAAGAAGACGGGGCCGCCCAGTTTGTTTATCCCGTAGTGTAGCTCCGGGGTTACCCAAAGCCCTCGCCTGCCCCAACGGTAGACCGCCTCGTTTCGGGTGCCTTACCACCGCCGTACGCCGAGGCGCAACTACATATTGAACGAACAATTAACATGTGCAGTACGCCCGGCCGTGTTGGTGCGCTTCATTCGTGCTCAAGATGCTTCCCCTTGATAATAGACCACACGCTATGGCATTTCTCTTTCACTGTGGTTTTATCGGCAATGATTTCACTCAAAATCGCTAAATCCCTCTCTGCCTGACACCGTTCCCTCTCTGCCTGCCGCCGATTTTGGTTTAAGCG
This sequence comes from Lentisphaerota bacterium, assembly GCA_012799755.1. Lineage (GTDB taxonomy): Bacteria > Verrucomicrobiota > Lentisphaeria > Oligosphaerales > Oligosphaeraceae > Oligosphaera. Next base: position 2,364 of record JAAZKQ010000298.1, read on the forward strand.
GATGTAGTCCCCAAACACATCGTAGGCCTCAAGGTATTCATTTTCGGAGAACGCGAGACCGGTGAACTTCCGCCTGAAGTAAGAATCTGTCAATGCTTTACGAAAGGTCTCGGCGGCGCACCGTAAGAGTGAAAGCGGCTGATTCCAGTTCTCATCCGGCGCTGTGCTGGTGAGGTCTGGCGCACTGATAGGGTTGCGGACGACGTTAGGAGCGATCCTGACAGTGAGCGCCTGCTCCAAACGATTTGCGATTTCATCCATAATGCTCTGAAGACGGTCGGCCGGGACGTCGCCACTTTGCCCCAGTTCCCGGTACATCTCGTTCAAATCCTCTGTAAACTTGTCTCTGCGTGCCGCAATAAATCTCTGAATCAAGTCTTTTTTTGATATTCCATCCCCGGGTTTCTGCTCGTGCACGCCCCCATAATCTCCAGTCGTCTCGCGCTTCTGTCCCAGTGCCCCGCACAAAAGCCTAAGCCCCTCCTCATTGCGAGCATTGAGTTCCTTCTCCAGGAGGGGGTAGGCAGCCTTAGGCAACCAACAATTGCCCTGACTCAGCGGAAAGGTCAGCAGATTAATCAACTCCGTCACCTTGCGACACTTCTCAATGGCCTTGTCAATGTCATCGTCGAGCACTTGGAGGCTGAATGATTGCTTCTGCCTGACGGTCCCGACAGTCCGTTCGGAATCCTGTCCCAGCAACTGGGCCTTGACGGGAATGGACAGGGGCTTGATACGCGTTGCTTCATCTACCGTCACCAGCCAGCCATCAGCATAGACCTTTTGGAGAATCCGTCCAAGCGGGTCAAGCGCGGTCATTCCATCATCCCAAGGAACCACGGGTTTGCCCTCAATGTCGCTTTCTATTTCACCGGTTTCGGCATTGACTTTCAGGGCTGTTGCGTCGTGAAGTGCCATGGCATCACGGCAAGTACTCTTGAAGTCTTCCCACATCCGGGCTGCCTCTGGCTGGCCCTCTGCCGGCACAAGATGAGGAATATGGAGCGTCTCTTCATTCAACGGAACCGAAATGGAATGCACAAACTGGAACCACCTCCGCCAGACATCGCGCAGTGCGTCGTCAGGCTGAAACACGAGATTGAAGCTGCCATAGAAAAGTTGGTCATGCCCAAGGTCACCGACTGCACCGATGCTCATAGTCGTCTCGCCGGTGCTGCTGCAATGTGCTTGTATGACCGTAGGCGGCAACGAAACGCGAATGCAATCTTCTCCGTAATTCCGATCCATCAAAAAAAGACGCACATCCAGACGCGTCTTCCCTGCCTCTGCCGCAGTCTGCAACTCATGGATTGCCTTCAGATGCTTCTCCCGGGTAGGACTGGCTGGATACAACACCAAAATAAGACATAGACGCCTTGACTTCCCATCATGCAGCATTTCCGTCAACCAGGATATCGTATCTTCAGCTGCGCCTACTATCACTGCATTGATCAGATCAGCTTTCGCAATCAGCTGCGCCGACGGTGGCATGCTCCCATATCTCCCCTGCCCAGTATGAAAACGCGCTTCCGGCCAAATAAAGGGAACGTGAGTCTGTAGCGTGTTGTCGTGGCCGCTATCCGTAAACATGTCCTGCCTTGCCATTGATGTTTCCTCGCTATTGCCTGCGTTCCATATTCTTGCAGGAATAATATCAATCCAGCCTCATGGCCTGCACAGCACCGGCGAAGGATGCGCTCATCTTGTCGGGCGCCCGCGCGTGAGATTCGCACAGAGAATGGAGATAAAAAGCAGCTGCTCAGTTCCTGCTCATAACCATAACTCTTTTCGTAACACCCTGGAGAACTCTATTTCGATATGGTTGTGAGAGTCACAAATCGATTCCAAGCAGCCTGCCTTCCGGGGTTGATGCGTCGAGGATGGGATCAATGAGCCAGGGGGCTTGCTGACACTGGGGTGGCGGTGCTTCGGTGGTGGTTACAATATACTGGAAACCGGGTTCGGCATCTCCGTAGGCGGCTTCGAGTCGCTCGACCGCAAGAAGGAAGAACTTGCGGTAGATGTCGGGGGAAAGGTCGGCCTCGCGTGGACTGTCATGGATAAGCAGGCGCGGGTGCCAGCCCTGACCTTCGCAGCTGCAGAGCATTGCTGCGAGGTCGAAGGCGAGAACGCCGACTGTTCGCATAGCGGCGCTGTTGCGTTCACCGGAACGTTCAATGCAAACCCGTACAAAGTCAATGCGTTGCTCAAGTGAGACGCTTGCATCACTCCCGAGCACGGCCTGCACAACCCACTCAAGCCAGCCCCTGAAATTAGCCTGAGCCTGCTTCTGACTCTCCCGTAGCTCCTGCAAGTCCTGCTGGGACTCCCGGATTGCCTTGTCCAAAACGGAAATGCTCTCGGATAATGCGTTGGCATCTTCCTGTGACTTCTCCGCGTTCTTGGCTAGCGCAAGAAGGTTCCGGCAACGGTGCTCTTCATCAGCGACTGCCAATAGGCTTTGGTTGTGGGCAGCGAATTTCCGTTTGGACGCTTCCTCAGCGGATTGTTCCGCTGTACGAAGGAGTGCCAGAGCGGCTTCGCGCTGAGCTAGGTCTTGCTCCATTGCGGCGATACTGCGCTCGTAGGCAGCTATCCGATCCTTATCTCGTCGCAATTCCACTTCGGTGGCAAAGTCAATGGCCCGCCCCACAGCGAGGGGACACCCCTCAGCTTTGGCCACCTCCAAAGGCACATTGCACCGGCCCTTGGGTGCCGCCATCATCGCCATCCATATCTCTTCCTCATCCTTCAGGCTCTGATCACGTAGCCTCTTCAATGCACGACGGTCAATCTCCAAATGTCGCTTGTCGTCTTCGAGCCAGATTTCTGCCGCATGCCTTACTTCCGTGGCATGCTTCAGCTTGTCCTGGGCCTCTGCCAGTTCGGAGCTGTCCTGAGGGGCCTGACGCTGGGCGGACAGCTTTTGCAGCTTTCCTGTGTAATCGCTAATGATAGCCGCCAAGGCAAGCTCCGGGCCATCGGCATCCAGTTCTATACTCAGCTCACCCGCCAAACGCTGAAGCTCAACCTTTGCCTGGTGTTGCAGTAGTCGAAGCTGATTCCGTTCGCGCAGATGACGCTCGCGCAGAGCCGCGTGTTGAGCAGCCATCCGCTCTTCGTCAGCGGCAAGCATGTTGAGAACAGTCCGCACAATGACCGACCGGTCGGCCGCCGGAACAGAGGGCGATTCCGATTCACTGGCAGGCTCCCGCCATTCGAGTATTGTTGCAAATCGGCACTCCTGGTCCCGGCACAGCCAAGGAAGAATGTGTTCCCAGTCGATGGGCTGTTTGCTTGCAGGAAGCGTAATACCACGCGCGGTCGGTTCGACTATTTCGGCGACGGCATCGGCGTAGTTTGTAAACTGTGCACGTTCAAAGTCCGACAAGAAAAGGTCGTCAAGACGTTTGCCGGAACAGCAGTACGAACGACCACCCCTGCGAAACTCACGCCACACGAGCCACGAAACGCCTTTCACTACCACCTCGGCGGCCACTCCGCCCCGCGATAGCTTGCGGCGGATCGCCTCCCGGAGGTTGTCGTCGCCAAAATTACCCTCACCAAGCACCCAACGCAACAGTCGGCAAAACGTCGTCTTTCCCGCCGCGTGGCCAGACACGCCACCACTTTCGAACAACGCCGTGTCTTCTTTCGGAGGCTTTGCTCATAGAATATTGAGACCGCGCCTCAACGTGATTCGGCGAAGAATGCCCTCGGGAGTGAATTCCTTGAGAAACATCACCTCACGAATCCAAATCGCGGGTTCCAACCGCGTTGCCGACGGTCGCAGCTGGCGTTCAGGATTCATTCCTGGCAAGTAGTTGTGTGCCATTGTTTCTACCCCACCATGTACACTTCTTCTGCTTCCTGCTGAGCTTGCTCCATAGGAGCAGATGCCAGGATAGATGCAGGCAGGCTGTCCAGAACCAGCAACGCCAAGCGGGCGTCGAACGCAATCCACGGACGATTCAACAACAGACGTTCCGACTGGGCCAGCACTGCATAGACGGTATCTCCTTCACGACGCAGTACGACTTCTTCACCTAGCATCCGAGTAAGCACAGGGCCGAACAGATTTTCATAGCCGGTTTCATTAAAGCTCTGCCGCCACTGCCCAGCCGTGACTTTATACGTCTCCGGTGTCACTTCGAGCAGCCAGTCCGGGTGCGATAGCAAAACAAAGGCCCGAGCAAGGCGCACGCGTTCGCACCGCCCACCGCTTTGCTTGAGAAGCCAGAGGATCAGCTGGGCTGTGTAAAAGCCCGAGGTGCTGGCGGCAATCCGTGTTTCCTGCGGAATAGCCAGCGGCAGTTCTTCCCTGGGAGCATGGATGTGTGAAGGCCAGTGGTTCGGGTCCCACTGAGCCATGGGGATAAAGCTCCCGTTGGCGTCGCGAGGCGGGCCGGGGGGTGGGTTGAGGCAAGTCTGGTACTGAGCGCTCGGTTCGCGACTGACGGCAACGGCAGCGGCGTTCTCGGCAATGACCTGAGCTATTTCATCATAAATGGACAGGATGGTGTCCTTGGTGCGGTATTCGCCGTAGGCGCGCTCGTCGCTTCGCTGTAACACGGAAAAGGTATCGAGGATGTATTCCACGTCGTCCCGCGCGATTCCGTAGAGATGGAAGAAGGCAGCGTCAATCTCGCACTGGAGGTGGAAACGCCGGTCGGCGTTCCAGATGAACGGTGGGCCATCGTCGCCGCAGTCCTCCGCAAATGGCTTCAAATCCCAGGCGGTGTAGGTCAATTCCAGTACGCGCGGCAGGAGCCAGTCGCGAACTTGGACGGCGGAATCCCATGCGGATTGGACACTGTAAGCGTAAGGTTGCAAAGTAGGCAACTGACGGAAGACATGGTATTTGATGTGAAGCCCCCCGACCTTCTGCCTTGCTGCGTAATCAAAAGGAAGGCTGCAAAAATTGGCATAGAGACAGGCAATAGTGCGCGCATCCACGGATGGCAATGCCAACAAAAACGTGTCGGCCACGGCAGTACGGGGAATCACACACGCCACCACGGTCCGTACGCTTGCCCGCGCGTCGGTCACATCGCGCCAACCGAGCAACCAACCATGGTTCCACACATTTTCCAGCTTGGCATCCACCTCCGTTTGCTCGACCCAATAACAAGGCAGCGGCGCGTAGTTCGGGTCGAACAGTTGCTGCTCAGATGGTGTCGGAAGCCGATGCGGGCGCTCACCTGATGCGGCCTCTTCGAATGTGCCGCTGCGATGGTTATACATATAGGCCATCTTGGCTTCGCACAGGGGCAGCATGACCTTGTTGTCCTTCACGAAACGATTGCCGTCCAAGTACCATCCCGCCGCAGTCAACTCTGCACGGGTTCGGAACAGGCCCGAGGCGTTAGCCATGTGAAACATCGCCATGAACCGCAGCCCCCACGGATTACCGTCGGGATCGCCTTTTCGCCAGAGGATGCCCGCTCGCCGGTAGATGGCTAACGCAATTGAGGCGTCCCGTTTGGTCTGAAAAATCGGGCAAGTTCCCGTATTTGGATTGATAGTGGCGATGTCTTTGGCACTCAAGGTGAAGTGCCGGTTGGGGTCAGCAATGTCGGAGATGTCGTGTCCCTGGAACATGAAGTCCGCTGCGGCAGCGGGGCAATCCCTTCCACAGAGCGTGGTAAGTGCAAATCGCAACATGTGTCCCTTGCCTGCGGAAAAGAACCCCTCGTTCTCGAACTCCCAAAGAGATTGCAGCTCGCCTGCTTCGGTGATTGCCTGGAAGTAGTCCTTGGTTGTATCATCGGTAGCGATGCCGCTCGGGACGATAAAGCCAGCGCGACCACGCGGCGCAAGCACTTGCCTGTTGTGTTCCGCAAACAGGGCATAGACGTTTATATCACCTTGGCCGCAAAGCGGATACCTGCCGGAATTGCGGGTGAAGTGGCTTTGCCCCTGCGCACCCCGACTTGCGACGCTCCATTCCTCCCATAATTCAGGGTCGGAATCAGGCAGAGCCGCTATGAGTTTCTTACGCGCCGCAGCGTTCTGCGCCTCAGCGATACTCGACTGACGGCTGGCGAAGAACTCCAGCTCCTGGAGTTTTATACGTTCCCACGGCGGGTTCCCGAGCACACAGTCGAATCCGCCCTTACCGAATACGTCAGAGAAGGCCAGATGCCAATGGAAGAACTGGTACTGGTCTGCGAGCTGCTTGACCTCTGCTGCGAGTTCAGCAGGCAAAGCGCGTCCCTGCGCAAGGTCAACGATATGCCGCTGGGTGATGCCGAACGCGTCACGCGATGGCAAGCCCGTGACGATGAGACTTGGCATGAAGCGCTTCCGAATGACAAATGCCGCGCACCAGGCGTCGGCCAGGTGTTTGGCCTGGAGATAGTCATAGTTTTTCCGAGTAGCGGCAAACGCTGCGGCCTTTTCTTGAACGGCCTCAGGGGTCTCGTCGCTCATCCTACCGAGTGCCAGGGCAGCGGCCTGCAGAGCCTTAGTGTTAGCCATATCTTCGGCAACGAACAAGTAGCCGATCCCCTCGTGTTCGGTCTTATTAAGCTTGCGCAGTTCAGTGCAGGCCTTTTTATCGTCGCCTTCAATGGCTTTGAAGGCGTCGTCAGGAATACCCTTGACGATGAGTTCGGGGGTCGCGCCGATCAGCGAGTTGCCACACTGGATATGGTGGTCGAGAAAGGTGAGTGGCTTGCCCGGTTCCATGGCTTCCAGCCATAGGCTCACCCGACACAATTCGACGGCCATGGGGTTGATGTCCACGCCGTACAAACAGGAACCAATGACATCGCGCAGAGCGCGTTGGTACAGGCTGGGCGACGGCTCGCTTTCGCCTTGGGCCAAGGCCCGCACCCGTGCCAGGTGCCGCGCCAAACGATGCGCCGTCCCGACCAGGAAGTGCCCACTGCCGCAGGCCGGGTCACAGACCTTCAAGGCGAGGATGGCCTGTTCGGCCGCAGGCCCGGCCTTGCCCTTGATTGCCTCCGCCACCACCGGGTCAAGCGCCGAGTCGAGCAGGCACTGGACCAAGCAGTCGGGCGTATAGTAGGAGCAGGTGGTCTTGCGCTCGTTGCCGGCAAACTCAGCAAAGGTGAAGTGCGCACCGTCGCCGCTGATTTGCGGGGTCAGGGCGAGCAGGCTCTCATAGACGCCACCAAGTTCTTCAGAGCCCAAGTTCTTGTAGTCAACTGGACGAAGCATCTTATCCTGACGGGTGAAGGCCAGATGACGGATGCTCTCCAGAAAGTCGGCATTGCTCAGTTCAGCGCCGCCACCGCCGGTCAGGCTGGCCGGGTTCGTGGCGGTGGTGCTGGTGGGACTCCAGAGGAAGCCGCCGAGTATCGGCAGGGCCAAGTGCTGGCGCACCGCTTCAAACCGTGCATCGGTGGACAGCGCGCCGACCACCAGATTGAACTGCTGCCAGAGATCGCCGTGCCGACTGCCTTTCAGGCGCGAGGCCAGCTCGCGCAGACGCCCGGTGCTGTAGTACGCCGCGTAGTGCTCGCGGGCAAGGCGGGCGTTATCGGAATCATCAGCCAGGTGCAGGAGTGGCTTCCCATCAAGCAGGCGGTCTTCAGCGACAAACAGGAAAATCAGACGGTAGACGACACGGAGAAGCTGGCCGTGGAAGTCGCTCAGAGACAATTGCCCGGAGCGCAGAGCTTCACGCAACACTGTGTTGTGGGGATGTTCCACGAGTCCCTGACCAAGAATCTGCAACGCCTGCTCGACACCCTGCCGCAGGTTGTCAAGGGCGCGGGTGCCCTGTTCCTCGGCCAGCTTGGTCCATTCCTCCAGCCAACAGGTCTCGGCGCGCCCCTCCTTGCGAGGCACGAAGCGCGTGGCATGGGAAACAAGCCAGGCCAAGACAAAATCGGCATAGAGCTCGCCATCAAACATCGCCTCCAAGTCGAATTCGAGGTAGGACTGTCGCGAGAGCGCCTGGCTGTCGCGCAGAATCCGGAAGCGCAATCCATTGGAGACGATGCCCCACACGTGGTTGGGACTTCGATTGAGGAATTCCTGCACCAGCCCGTGCGGATTTGCCGCGGCCGCGCCGCGGGCGCCTGCCGTACGGCGGTCCAGACTGAGACCGCAGCCCACCAGATGAACCGGTGAGGAAGCAAAGAAACGGCTGATGGCATAGGTTCGGCCGTCAAGCTCCGGCGCCGCGCTGGTTGTGAGTACGCCGAAGCCGAGTTCACGCAAAAAGGGCAGGTTCCACTTGTCATTGGTCAGTCCAGTGGCGGCTTCACCCTCCGGTAATGTCTCA